>DASYJV010000111.1:0-5632 GCA_035996105.1 Candidatus Limnocylindrales bacterium
CAAGGTCGACGTCTCCCGGACCGGCTATACGGGCGATCTCGGCTACGAGGTCTGGATCCCCACCGAGGGCGCGGTCAAGGTCTGGGACGCCCTGATCGCGGCCGGCAGGGCATACGCCATCCGGCCGGCCGGGATGCTCGCCCTCGACGTCGTTCGCCTCGAGGCCGGGCTGATCCTCATCGAGGTCGACTACACGTCGGCCCGCCACGCGATGAACCCCGCCCAGAACTACTCGCCGGGAGAGATCGGGCTCGGCCGCCTGGTGAACCTCGACAAGGGCGATTTCGTGGGTCGACTGGCGCTCGAGCGCGAGCTCCGGGCAGGCGGCCCGGGGCGGCGGCTCGTCGGACTCCAGCTCGACTGGTACGACATCGAGGGCCTGTACGACGCGCAGGGGCTGCCGCCTGCCATCAGCCCGATCGTCGGGCGCGACCCGGTCCCGGTCTTCGCCGCCGGGCGTCAGATCGGCAAGGCCACGAGCCACGGCTGGAGCCCGATCCTCAAGCAGGCGATCGCGCTCGCCTCGGTCCCCGCCTCGTACGAGGGGCTGGGCACCAGCCTGGCCGTCGAGTGGACGGTCGAAGGCCGTCGCGGTCGCGTCGCGGCGACCGTCGTCGAGCTGCCGTTCCTCGACCTGGAGCGCAAGCGCGCTTGACACCCCGGGACTCGGCCGGGGGCCGGACCCGGCTCGCGCTCGCCGTGGCGCTGGTGGCGGGGATCGGGATCGCCTACCTCGACTCCCGACCGGGTTGGGACGACACCGGGATCACGGCCGGTCTGCTCTTCCTTGGCGCGGGCCTGGCGGCGGCGATCGGCCGCGACCGCCCCTGGCTGTGGGCACTCATCGTCGGACTCCCGATGCCGATCGTCGAGACCACCCTCCTCGGCTTCATCGGGTCCTGGCTTGCGCTCATCTTCGCGTTCGCCGGCGCCTTCGCCGGCTGGGCGTTCGCACGCGCCGGTCGCTGACGTCGCGCTGACCTCAGGGGATCCGGAGCCGACCGTCCGCGTCGATCGGGAAGTCCGGGTTGTAGGCGATCTCCCAGGGGTGACCATCCGGGTCGGCGAAATAGCCAGACGTGCCACCCCAGTCCGTCACTGTCGCGGGCTTGAGCAGCGTGCCGCCGGCGGCCACCGCCGTTTCGAGCGAGCGGGCGACGTCCTCCACCGCATCGACATTGACGGCCAGCGTGACCCCGCCGAACGGAGCGCGCGGCTCGGGTGGAAGCCGTGCGTCGTCGGCGAGCGCATCCCACGGGAAGAGTCCGATGTGCGTCTCCGCCGTCCCGAACCAGGCGATCACCCCGTCCGTCGAGGCGGAGCGGCGCTCCCAGCCGATCGCCTCGTAGAACGCCACCGAGCGCGCCAGGTCGGCGACGCCGAGTGTCACGATGCTGAGACGAGCCGGGATCGTCAGCGGAGGGTCCTCGCCGCGAAGGTTTCGAGGCGGCCGAGCGCCTCAGGCAGGTCGGTTCGGCCGAAACCGACCCTGAAATGGTTGCCGGGGTAGCCGAGCTGCGAACCCGGCACGAGCAGGACGCCCTCGGTCCGGACCAGGTCGGCGGCCCAATCATCCACCCGGATCCCCGGCACCAGCAGCCGCGGGAAGCCGATCGAGCCCGCCCGTGGGCGGACCCAGCTGAACCGATCGGCCCAGTCCTCGAAGAAGGCGTCGAGCAGCTCGAGGTTCGCGGCGATGATGCCGCGGGATCGTGCGAGCACCCGATCGCGGGCACGCAAGGCGATGATCGAGAGAACCTCGGACGGCGCCGACGAGCAGATGGTCGTGTAGTCCTTGAACGCCATCAGCCGGGCGAGCAGCTCGCGATCGTGGGTCGCCAGCCAGCCGATCCGGAGCCCGGCCATCGCGTACGCCTTGGACATGACGCCCAGCGACAGGCCCAGGGGGAGGGCGTCGGCGCCGGCCGGGAGGCGGTCCCGCTCGTCAAGCTCGAGGCCGCGGTAGACCTCGTCGACGAGGAGATGGACGCCGGCGTCGGCCGCGATCGCCACGAGCGCGTCGTAGGTGGGACGATCCGCCAGCATCCCGGTCGGGTTGTGCGGCAGGTTGACCACGATCAGGCGGGTCGCCGGCGTGATCTGCCGACGCAGCAGGTCGAGGTCGAGCTGCCAGCCGTCGCCTTCGTGCAGCTCGTGGAGCGTGACGTCGGCGCCCGCCGCGCGGGCCACCTCGTGGAGGCTCTGATAAGCGGGCCAGGTCACGATCACGTGGTCGCCCGGGCCGACGAGCACGTTGGCAAGGCAGAAGATGGCCTCCTCGGCCCCGGCGAAGGTCAGGACATCGTCGGCCTCGATCGTCTCGTACAACGAGGCGATCTCGCGGCGCAGCAGGGGGTGGCCGTTCGACTCCGTGTAGCCGAGGTGGAGCCCGTCCCACAGCGCCCGGCTCTCCTCATCCGCCATGGCCAGGAGCTCGGCCATCGGGTAGGGCTGGACATCCGAGGCGCACAGCAGGTGCTCGACCGCGAACTCCCACGTCGCGAAGTAGCGCTCCAGTGCGAAATCGGCGAGCTGCATCCGCACATCTTGCGGCCGCGGGTCAGCCGGTGCCGGCCGCCACTGGGAGTCGCACGAACGAAGCATCGACGCCGAAGACCTCGAGGATGCGGGCCGGCGTCAGGACGGCGTCCGCTGGCCCATCGGCGACGACCCGCCCAGCATCGAGCAGGATCAGTCGAGGGAAGAAATGCGCCGCCAGGCCGAGGTCGTGGAGGACCGCGATGACGGTGGTCCCGTCGCGCTCATTCAGGTCGACCAGCAGCTCCATCGCGCCGACCTGGTGGCGAAGGTCCAGGTGGACCGTCGGTTCGTCGAGGACGAGGACCGGGCTGGCCTGGGCCACCGCGAGGGCCAGGAGCACGAGCTGGCGCTCGCCCAGTGACAGCTCACGCGCGTCGCGGCCCACCAGGTGGCCGACGCCCACCCGCTCGATGGCCGCCCCGATCGCGGCTCGATCGGCCGGGCGTGGCCCTCGGAAGGGGTCCTCGTGCGGGAGACGGCCGAGCGCCACGACCTCCTCGACCCGGGTGGCGAATGGCAGGTCTGCCGCGCCTGGCACGACCGCGACCCGGCGCGCCACGTCGAGCCGGTCCAGATCGCCGATCGGTTCGCCCGTCAGCCGGACCTCGCCGCGGACCGGCCGGAGCAGTCCGGTGGCGACGGCGAGCAAGGTGGACTTGCCCGCGCCATTCGGTCCGATGAGGGCGACCCGCTCGCCCGCCGCGATCGCCAGCGAAACGTCATCGATGACCAGCCGCTCGCGGTAGGCGACGCTGACCCGATCGAGCTCGAGGATGGGCCCGCTCACAGCTCGTAGCCCGTTCGCGCGCGGCGCAGGATGAGCAGGAAGAACGGCGCTCCCAGCACCGCGGTGATGACCCCGACCGGGATCCCGCCGACCACCCGCGCCACGATGTCCGCGTAGGCGAGGAGCGCCGCGCCACCGATCGCGGAGATCGGCAGGACGAGCCGTGCCGACGGCCCAACGAGCAGCCGCACGACATGCGGGACGACCAGCCCGACGAACCCGATGAGACCGCTGATGGCGACCGCCGCGGCGGTCACCAGGGAGGCCAGCGCGAGGAGGATCCGACGCTCGCGCTTGACGTCGACGCCGAGGTGGGCCGCGGCCTGTTCACCGAGCAGCAGGCCGTTGAGCGATCGAGCCCGGAGCATGATCGCCACGCTGGCGATGAGGATGATCGGGAGCGTGCCGAGCAGTCGCGGCCAGGTCGCTGAATCGAAGCTGCCGAGCAGGTACGTGAAGATCTGGCGCAGGGCCGCGCCAGACAGGTACATGGCCATGGCCAGACCTGCCGCCAGGAGCGAGCCGACGGCGTACCCGGTCAGGAGCAGGCTGGTCAATGGTGCGAGACCGCTGATCCGCGAGAGCTTGTAGACGGCGTAGATCGAGACCAGCGCGCCACCAAAGGCCAATCCCTGGATGAGCCCGAATTCGAGGATCGCGAACCGTACCGGGATGAGGACCGCGATGGCCGCACCGAGCGCCGCCCCCGACGCGGTCCCGAGGACATAGGGATCGGCCAGCGGGTTGCGCAGCAGTCCCTGGAACGTGGCACCGGCCACCGCGAGCGCGCAGCCGACCAGCATCGCCGTCAGCACCCGCGGCAGCCGAAGGTCGACGACGATCGTCTCCGTCGCGTCGGTCCAGGTCCTGGCGACGTCGAGCCCGAGGAACCGATGGGCCAGGATCGCGAGCGTATCGCCGGGCTCGATGGCGACCGATCCGACCCCGACCCCGAGGACGAGTGCGACGGCGAGCGCCGCGACCCCGATGCCGACCAGCAGCGCCGGCCGGTCGCGGATCCCGCCCGACCGCCGGATCCCCGGTCGGGCGGTCACGATCGCCTCGCCACGTGATGCCATCAGGCTACGGTCAGGGCACGGGCGGGATGGGCGCCGTCGATGGCAGGGCAAGGTCCGGGTGGATGGCGAGGGCAAGGGCACGCAGGCCCTCGACGAGTCGCGGCCCCGGTCGCGTGACGATCACGTCGTCGACCGGCCGGATGGCATTCGTCTTGACCGCCGTCATGACCTTCCAGCCCGAGCGCGCCTTCACCTGGGCCGCGGTCGTGCCGTAGGCGGCGTCGCCGAGGAGGATCAGCTCCGGATCGGCCTTGATCAGCTTCTCCAGCGGTATCGAAAAATCGGTGGTGCTGCCGGTCGTGATCGGATCGCCGCCGGCCAACGTGATCATCTCCTTGGTGAACGAGCCATCGGCGACGGTGTAGATCGGTCCGGTGGAGGTGTCGAGCTCGTAGAACGTGCGTGGCTTGGCGAGCGCCGAGGTGGCGCTCGAGACGGCATCGAAGCCGGCCTGCATCCTGGTCGTCATCGAGGTCGCGGCGTCGGCCAGCCCTACCGCGGAACCGACCAGCCCGATGTCCTTGAGGACGCCGGCAACGTTCGGCGCGTAGACGACCAGGACGGGGATGCCCAGACCGCGGAGTCGGGTGATCGCCTCGGGCGGGTTGAACGAGTTGCCGCCCGCGAGCACGAGATCGGCGCCCATCCCGACGATCTTCTCGACATCGACCGCGGTATAGGTCGCCACATCGGGAAGGGCCACAGCCGCCGGAGGGTAATCGTCGAACGCGGTCGTCGCGATGACCCGCGGCGCCGCGCCGAGGGCGAACAGGATCTCGGTGGTGGCCGGCGTGAGCGAGACGATCTTGCGGGGCTCGGATGGGATCTTGACGACCGTGCCTTCGTCATCGGTGAGGGTCGCCGGGAAGGCCGGTGCCGCGCTCGGGCTGGCGGTCGGAACGGCGGTCGCGATCGGGGTGCTGCTCGCCAGTGACGTTGCGGCGCTGCTCGGGGCGGCGGATGGGGCAGCGGTGCCGGAGCAGGCGGCAAGGACGAGGATGAGTGCCGCAAGCGCGGCGGCGAATCGGCCGGTCAACCCGGCTCGATGGGCGGGACTGGGCGACGGGAACACGGTGAAGCCTCCAGGCGACGATGGCTCGGAGGGTTCGCGACGAATCACGAACCCCTCACTTCGACGGACGGTCCGAAGGAGGGGTCAACTGGTGGAGTGCACGGTCCTGCCTACCTTTCTCTCGAAGGTTCGAGCATGCACCGTGGGGTCGGC
>DASYJV010000112.1:0-4524 GCA_035996105.1 Candidatus Limnocylindrales bacterium
TCAGCCCTTGCGCTTCGCGATACGACGGCAGGACTGCCACGTCGAGCGCGGCGGTGACGGCGGGCACGTCGTCGCGTCGACCAGTGAACACGACCCGATGGGCGATGCGCAGCTCGCGCGCCTGGGCCTCGAGCGCGTCGCGCCGACTTCCCTCGCCGACGATCAACAGGTAGACGTCCGGTACGGCGCGGATCACGGCGGGCCAGGCCTCGAGCAGCGTCGGATGACCCTTTTCCGGCTCGAGTCGCGCCACGACGCCCACGATCTGCGAGCCGGCCTCCATCCCGAATTCCTCGGGCAGCGTGCAACACGGTTCCTGATGGTCATAGCGCTGGAGATCGACGCCGTTGTAGATGAGGTCGATCGGGATAGTCGCCCGACCCTCATCGATGAGCTTGGCCTTGCTGGACTTCGAGACCGCGATGAGCCGGTCGAAATGCTGCGTCAGGTCGAGCAGGGTCTGACGGTCCGCCTCGGAGCGGACGCGGCTGGAATGCGCGGTCGCGACGAGATATGGCTGGCGCTGTCCGGCCTCGCCAAGCGCGATGACCGCACGAGCCGCGACCGTCTCGGCGCGAAACATGTGGGCATGGACGACATCCGCACGGACCTCGGCGAGGTGCGCCGCGAGGGCGCCGACCGCGATCGAGTCATCGGGATCCTCGATCACCAGAACGGCAACCCCGGCCCGCTGGAGCTTCCGCACGGCGCTCCCCGCGGAGAGCGAGACGACCGACACGTCATAGCGGGCCGCGTCCATCCGCGTCACGAGCGAGAAGAGATGCTCCTGGGCGCCACCGTTCGTGCCGGTCGCCAGGACCTCGACGACTCGGATGCGGTGTCCGCCTTGCAGACTCCCCCGGTCGAGCGGCGTCAGACATGGATCCCAGGGCATGGGTGCGCCCATCGTCAGCCGTTCCTTCGCCGGACCAGGAGCCGCTGGATCGGTTCGTCGACCGCGCCCCAGGCGTACTTGTAAGGCTCGTCGCCGCGCAGGAAGTCGAGCCGGCGGACCCCGGCCGCCATGGCCCGCTCGATATAGGCGTGGACCATGACGACGCCCGGCGAGAGGTCATACGCATCCGGGTCGACGCCGGCATTGAAGTACAGGTAGCTGTCCCGGGTCTCGAAATGGACTCCCGACGCGATCCGTCGACCGCCGACCGACAGGAACGTCAGGCGGAGCGGCCCATCGGCGCCGTGCAGCTCGAACAGGCGGCGGAAGAACACCCGGCTCTGGGCACCGCCGGCGGTATCCGGAAAGAGGCCCTCCCCGCCCCAGCGCTTCTGGTGGAGTTCGACGAACGCTGCCAGGTCCGCGACCGGATCCGGCGAGTCGTCCAGCCGGATCCCGCCGACCGCCGCCGCCCGGCGGACCTTGCGCCGGATCTCGTGACGCTCCTTCTTGCCGAGCATCGCGAAGTACGCATCGATGTCGCCGCCCTCCGGAAGCGTGACCACCGGGCAGACGTCCTCGCGCTCGACGTTGAGCGTCCAGCCCTCGGCGACCTCGCGCGCCTTGAACGCCGCCGCGAGTGCATCGGCGGCCGGATCCCCACAGCGGAGCCGCCGGAGGTCGACGACGTCCCACGGCCGTCGCGCGGCGGGCTCGGCAAGGTAGGCGGCCAATGCCTCGGCCACCGCCGGCAGTTCCGCGGGAGCGGCGAGGACCGTGGCGTAGTCGGCGTGGTACGAGGCGCCGAAGAAGATTGCCGTCGCGGTCGGAGGGACCGGAGTCAGCGGGATCGGGGTGCCGTGTCGCATCTGGGTGTGGACCCGGGCATCGTCGGGCTCGACTTCGTGGCGATGCATGAGCGGCACGATCGCGACCGGGTTCGCTCCGGGTGGCGCATCGACCGGCACGAAGATCAGGGTCTCCTCGTGGGCGTTCGCCCCGAAGGCGTCCCACCACGCACGCTGGAAGGCCCAACCAGAGAACGGCGTCGCCCACGGATTACGTTCGACTAGCGCGTCCCAGGTCTCGCGCGAGATATCGGCGATGGCGGACCGCTCGGCGCGAAGGCGTCCAGGGAGCGCTCGGGGGTCGGTCTCCTCGGTCGGGCCCGGACAGGCAGGCTCCGCGTCGAGGGTCAGCGAGGTCACGCTTGAATGCTAGCACCGAGTCTCGATTTGGTTGCGAAGGCAACCGGACTAATGAGGTATTGGTGGGGCGCGGTACGGCACCTACCATCTCGCGACATGGCCCTCACAACGATGCGTTTGGCGACACGCACCGGCCTGCCACGCGCCGCCCGACGCGAGGCGGCCATCGACGCGTCTGGCAATGGCATCACAGCGCTGCGCCTGGGTCTTGCAGTCTGGGTCTTGGTGATGCACGTATGGCCCGCGGGAGGATTCGGCACTGATCCCCTCCGTGCGCTCACGGGTGACCGGCTGGACGGCGGAGGGTCCGCGGCGGTCTGGGGCTTCTTCGGCTTGTCGGGCTATCTACTGGCCATCAGCAGGGCGCACCTGTCGGCTCGCGCGTTTGCGTGGCGTCGCGCCCTCCGGATCCTCCCTGCCTACTGGGTCTGCATCCTATTGACATCGGCGCTCGTGGGATCGTGGTACGTCGAGGCCACGGCGAGCCCGCTCGGCTGGATCGGCGCCCCCGGTTGGGACGGGTTCGCCTTGAACCCGACGAACCTCGTCAACGCCTCGCTCTGGACGCTGCCCCTCGAACTCAGCTGCTACATCGTCCTGGCGCTTATCCCCGGACGGGCGCTTCGGATCACCGCGCCCCTTCTCGCGGTGACGTTCCTCGCGTCAGCACTGTCCGGTGGCGTGGGGTTCGCGGAGTGGCAACCGCCGATCTTCGCGTTCACGGTGGGGCTAGTCATTGCGCTCTGGCGGGTCCCTCTCCAGGGCTCGGTCGCTCTCGCGTGCGCGCTTCTGGCCTTCATTTCGGTCGGCTCGCCGGTCGGGACAATGATCGCCGCTGCTGGCCTCGCCTACGCCTTTCTGTGGTTGGGTTTGTGGCTCCCGTTCCGCTGGACCGCGGATCTCTCTTACGGCACATATATCTACGCCTTCCCAGTGACGCAATTGCTCATCCTGGCCGGGACCGCTCGTTTCGGCCCGATCGCGCTCGCTCTAACCGCCGGGCCCGTGACCCTCGCCCTCGCCGCGGCGAGCTGGCACCTTGTCGAGCGCCCGGCGCTCTCGTTGAAGGCGATCTCGATCGTCGACCTCACCGAACCTCGACGGTTGATGCTTGGGCCCCCGGAGGGTCGCTCGGCGCGAAGGCGTTAGGGAGCGCTCGGGGGTCGGTACCTTCGATCAGGCTCGGACAGCCCCCCGCCGCCGAGGGTGAGCGACGTCGCCGGCAATCAACAAGGGATGCCGTTTACCTGCGCTGCCAGCTGGTTGTCACTGCGCGATGTGGAGGTAGGTCAGGAGGTCCGCGTAGTCATCCGTGAACGGACGACTAGCGGGCACGACGGGGGTCCATCCGTCGGCGCGAAGCCCATCGATCATCGCGGCATCGCGCGACGCCGCCAGCCAATGCGACGGGGTCTCGCCGGGTTCATGGACGGCGCCGACGGCATGCCAGCGCTCAAGCACCGTCAGGCCCTGCCCGACGACGGCCGCGGCCACCGCGGGCGCCAGGTCGTAGTAGCGATTGGAGACATGGAACGCGATGAGCCCGCCGGGCCTCACGGTGCGGATCTCGTCGGCCACGGCCTCGGAAGTCAGCAGGTGGACAGGCGGCGAGTCCGATGAGAATGCATCAAGGATGAGGAGGTCGTAGCTGGCCGTCGGGACGACCGCGAGGGAGAGCCTGGCATCACCGAGGACGACGGTCGGCTTCTCCGGGGCGTCGGCGAGATATGTGAAATAGCGTGGATCGCTGGCCACCTGGACGACAACCGGATCGATCTCGAAGAACGTCATCGCCATCCCGGGCTCGATATAGGAGGCCAACGCTCCACCACCCAGGCCAGTGACGGCGACGTCGTGACGTCCCTGGGCCGCGTCGCTCCCCGATGTCAGCGCGAAGAGGTCGCCGATCGGCCCATTCCTGACGTAATAGCTCTGCGGCGTTCGGCGCTTGGCGGGATCGGTGGACTGCGAACCATGGACAGTCGTGCCGTTCATCAGCAGCTTGAGATCGCCGCTCTTTGACTCCAGGACCTGGGTCACCCCGAAGAAGCTCCGCGCCTGAAAGTCGGCGGGCGGTTGGAGCACGAACGTCGCCAGGGCGAGGACGAACGCCGTGGACACCGCGAGGAACCACGGCCGTGCCCCGACCAGGAGAACGAGGCCACCGACGAGCAGCCAGCGGATGCCTGCCTCAGTCGCCAGGGCACCGGTCGCCATCAGGCCCCCGACCATGGCCGCCCCGACGACGAGGTATGGCAGCACCCGGCCGCGGAAGCCGACCAGGAACGGGCTGAAATCGAGCCCGCTCCCCCGATGGCCCACCCGCGCGACCGGCTTCGCGCTGAGCGCCAGGGCGGCGAGGGCACCGACGAGCAGCAGGGGGTATTCCCAGACGGCCGGGAAGGCCAGTGGCGCGACGAC
>DASYJV010000113.1:0-4532 GCA_035996105.1 Candidatus Limnocylindrales bacterium
CGCAGCGTGTCCTTGGTGAGCGTCAACCCTTCGAGGGCTCGGTGGGCGGCATGAATCACCGTGGCAGCGGGCGCCTCGTAGATCTCACGGCTCTTGATCCCGACGAGGCGGTCCTCGACGTGGTCGATGCGGCCCACACCATGTTGCCCTGCTAGCGTGCTAACACGGTCAACCAGTGAAACGGCGGGCAGCCGCTCGCCGTCGAGGGCGACCGGGATCCCGCCTTCGAACTCGAGGGTGATCTCGGCGGGGGCCGGCGCCTTCGACGGTTCGGTCGTCCACTCGTAGACATCGGCGGGCGGCGAGACCCACGGGTCCTCGAGCACCCCCGTCTCGATGGAGCGACCCCAGAGGTTGGCATCGATCGAATAGGGCGACGCCTTGGTGATCGGGATCTCGATCCCGCGTTCGGCGGCGTAGTCGATCTCCTGCTCCCGCGACAGCCCCATGCCCACCCGCATCGGGGCGACGACCTCGAGCCCCGGATCGAGGGCATGGACCGCGACGTCAAAGCGCACCTGGTCGTTCCCCTTGCCGGTGCAGCCGTGGGCGACCGCGTCGGCGCCCTCGCGCTTGGCGACCTCGACGAGCAACTGCGCGATCAGTGGTCGCGCCAGCGCCGTCGCCAGCGGATAGGCGCCCTGGTAGAGCGCGTTGGCCTGGAGATGCGGCCAGACGTAATCGGTGACGAAGCGCTCGCGGGCGTCGACCACGTAGGCGCGCGACGCACCGGCCGACATGGCGCGCTGCTCGACGCCCTGGCGAAGCGAGCCGCCACCGAGATCGACCGTCAGGGTCACGACCTCGGCCCCGAACTGTTCCTTGAGCCAGGCGACGGCGACCGAGGTGTCGAGACCACCCGAATACGCGAGGACGACCTTCTTCACGGGATCCTTGAACCTCCGGAGCGTGCCTGGATGGCCTCGAACCGGGCGAGCCAGCGGCCCAGCCGTGGCTCATCGGCGAAGAGGACGAGGAGCGTATTGTCGCCCGCGAGCGTGCCTTCCTGCTCGCGCAGGCTCGACTCGTCGATGGCCTGGGCGATGACGCTGGCCGTGCCGGGCGTCCCGGTCAGGACGAGGATGAGCCCGCTCCGACCGATCGTGACCGGGATGTCGCCGAGGATCCGGATGAGCCGCTCGTCCGAAGCGCCGATGGCCGGTGCGGTGACCAGCTCTGGGACGAGATAGACGTGGCCGTCCGCACCGGGCGCCTTGACCAGCCCCAGTTCGGTGATGTCGCGAGATACGGTCGCCTGGGTGACCGCGAAGCCCTGCGCGCTGAGCGCATCGACCACCTCGCGCTGGCTGCCGATCGGTCGGGAGTTGACCAGATCGCGGATCGCCCGCTGGCGCTGGGACTTGAAGTCGCCGCCGTTCTGGGTCGTCATGCGGCACCGGCGTGGGCGGCCCGTGTCGCGGTGATGCGTGTCCCGAAGGTCGGGTCGCTGAGCGCGCGTTCGAGCGCCTCGGGGGCCGACGAGTCGGCGATGATCGCCTCCGCCCCGTCCCAGCCGAGCGCGCCGAGCGCGGCACGGACCTTGGGCACCATCCCGCCGGCGATGACCCCCGATTCGATGAGCGTCTCGGCCTCGCCCGCGGTCAGCGCATCGAGCCGGCGGCCGTCCGCATCGCGCACGCCATCGACGTCGGTGAGCAGCACGAGCTGCCGGGCACCAAGACCGGCCGCGATCCCCGCCGCCACGTCGTCGGCGTTGACGTTGCAGACGATGCCTTCCGCGTCACGAGCGAGCGGCGCGACGACCGGGACCTGGCCACCGACCAGGATCGCGTCGAGCAGGTCGCGGCGCAGACCGACCACGCTGGCCACCAGACCGAGCTTCGGGATCCGCTCCGCGATGAGCAGGCCGCCATCGACGCCCGAGAGGCCGACGGCATCGACGCCGAGATCGCGCAGACCCGAGACGAGCTCGCTGTTGACCACGCCCCGGAGGACCGCGGCGGCCACCTCGAGCGACTGGGCATCGGTCACCCGCAGCCCTCCCTCGAACCGGCTCGGGACGCCAAGTCGGTCGAGCCATTCGGTGATGCGCTTGCCGCCGCCATGGACCAGGACCACGGGACGTCGTCGCGCGACCGCGGCCACCTCCGCCAGAACCTGCCGCTGGTCGGCGATGGTCGTGCCGCCGAGCTTGATGACGAGGACTTCACTCATCGGTGTGGACCGTCCGGCTCACGTCGTGTACTCGCTGTTCTCGATGACATACGTCTCGGTCAGGTCGCAGCCGAAGGCCTCGCCGCTCCCGGTGCCCAGACCAAGGTCCAGGCCAAGGACGAGTTCCGGGGCGTTCATCGCCTCGCGCGCCGCTGCGCGGTCGAACTCGACCGGGCCGCCCTGCTTCCCGTCGAAGACGAGGTGGCCGGCGATCGTGATGCTGAGCCGGTCGGGATCGAGCCCGGCGGGCGTCCCGCCACGGGCCGCCGCCTCGTCGGCCGGGAGACCGGCGGCCTCGAGGACCGCAGCGTCGGCCAGCCGCCCATTCCCGGCCGCTCCGGCGATCCGACCCCAGTTCGGGTCGCGACCATGGGCCGCCGCCTTGACCAGGCTCGACGAGATCACGGCACGGGCGATCGCGCGAGCGTCGGCATCGTCCAGCGCGCCGGTGACGGCGGCCGTGATGAGCGTGCTGGCGCCCTCGCCATCGGCCGCCTGCTGCCGCGCGAGGTCGCGCGCGATGGCCTCGATCGCGGCGCCGAGGAGCGCCGCCGCCGGCGACCCGGGTTCGGCGATCGCGGCGCCGGAGGCGGCGGAGGCCAGCACGAAGACCGTGTCGTTCGTGCTCGTGTCGCCATCGACCGAGAGCTGATCCCAGGTCCTCGCCGCGGCCGGCCGAAGCAGCCCCCACAGCGTCTCGGGCGCGACATCCGCGTCGGTGGCGATGACCGAGAGCATCGTCGCCATCCGCGGATGGATCATCCCGACGCCCTTGGCCAGGCCGCTGACGGTGACCGTCATCGGTCGGCCCGCCGCATCGGGCAGCTCGACGGTCGTGGTCGCGACCTTGGTCTTCGAGTCGGTCGTGCGCAGCGCGACGGCGGCCGCGAGCCATCCGTCATCGCTCCATTCGAGCGTGGGGACGAGCGAGGCGAGCCCGATCCTGACCTTCTCCAGCGGGAGCCTCGTCCCGATGATCCCGGTCGACAGGTGGAGCGTCCAGTCCGGATCGGTGGCGGTCGCGGCGGCGACCATCCGGCCGATCTCGAGCTGGTCGATCTCGCCGGCGGCGCCGGTGGCCGCATTGGCGCTGCCACTCGTCGACACGACGACGTGCGCCCAGCCGAAGCCGCCGCGCCGATCCCCGGATGTCGCCGTCAGATTGGCTTTCGAGAGCCGCACGGGTGCGGCCGCGAACGCGTTCGGGGTGAAGACCGCCGCCGCGGCGGCCGGACCCGCCGTGGAGACGATGATGGCGAGGTCGGGTCGGCCCGAGGCCTTGATCCCGGCCGCCAGACCGCCGGCCTTGAAACCGGCCGGGGTGACGGGGCGCCGCTCGACCGGTGGGAGGCCCGCCGAGGACGCCGAGTCGGGAAGATCAGAGGTGGTGGTCATGGCGCGAGGGGAAGCTGCTCGAGACCGGCCGTCTCCGGCAGGCCATGGACAAGGTTGAACGCCTGGACCGCCTGGCCCGCCGCACCCTTCACGAGGTTGTCTTCGACGCCGATGGCCAGGATCCGCCCGGTCCGCGCGTCGACGGTGACATGCACCCGGACGTGGTTGCTTCCGGTCACGTGCTTGGTCGCGGGCGGACTCCCGACGACCGTCACGAACGGCTCGTCGGCATAGGCGTCGGCATACAGCGCGTCGAGCTCGGCCTGGGTGACCGGTCGGGTCGGTCGGACGTGGTTGGCCGACAGGATGCCGCGCGTCATCGGGACGAGGTGGGGGAGGAAGTCGACCGCGACGCTCCCCGGGTTGGCCGAGGCATCGAGGCCGGCACGAGCGGCGATCCCCGCCAGCTCCTGCTCGATCTCCGCGACGTGGCGGTGGCCGCCGATGCCATAGGCGGAGATGCTCTCGTTGACCTCACCGAACAGGAGGTTCGACTTGAGGTCGCGACCCGCACCCGAGACGCCACTCTTGGCATCGACCACGAGATCGCCGATGAGCCCCGCTCGGGCGAGCGGCGCCAGGGCGATCAGGGTCGCGGTGGGATAGCAGCCGGGCGATCCGACGATAGCGACCGGCGCATCGATCAGGCCCGCGAGCTCGGCACGATGGAGCTCCGGGAGGCCGTAGACCGCGACCTCCAGGAGGTCGGGGCGCGGGTGGTCGAAGCCGTACCAGCGTGGGTAGTCGGCCGCGTTCCGGAGCCGAAAATCAGGCCCCAGGTCGATCACCGTGGTGCCGCCCGCGGCGAGATCCGGGACCATCGCGGCGGCCGTGCCGTGCGGCAGCGCGAGGAACACCGCATCGCTCTCGGGTGTCGCGGCGTCGATGACCAGGCCCGTCGTAGCGAGGTGCGGCTGCGTCGTCTCCACCGGCTCGTGGTCGCGGCCGCGGGCAACCAGCCC
>DASYJV010000114.1:0-3695 GCA_035996105.1 Candidatus Limnocylindrales bacterium
CCCGGGGACTCGGCCTGGCCACGGCCGACAAGCCCGAGAGCCAGGAGATCTGCTTCGTTCCCGGCGGCGACTACCGCGAGGCGCTGCGCGATCGGGCCGGCTGGCTCCCGGAGGCGGGGCCGCTCGTGGATCGGGATGGGGAGACGGTCGGCGAGCATGGCGGATCGCCGGGATACACCGTCGGTCAGCGCAAAGGGCTCGGTGTCGCGCTCGGCCAGCCCCGATACGTGAGCCGGATCGATCCGACGACGAACACCATCACGCTCGGGCGCCGCGAGGACCTGGAGACCACCTCGATCGAGATCGAACGCGCGAGCTTCGTCGCCGGCGACGGGCCAGCCGGCAGGGCACCGTTCCGTGCCGAGATCCGGATCCGCCATCGTGCGACCCCGATCCCGGCGACCGTCCGACCGGCGACCGATTCGGAGCCCGCCCGCGGAGGTCGCTGGCTGATCGAGACCGACCACCCGGTCTGGGCCGCTGCTCCTGGCCAGGCCGCGGTCCTGTGTGACGGCCAGGTCGTCCTCGGAGGCGGACGGATCGCACGTCCTGCCATGACCGGCGCAGCACCGGAACGCCGTGCGATCGCCCCGGCGGAGCCAATCGGCTCGGGCGTGTGAGCGTCAACCCGGCCCTCATCCTCGCCATCCTGACCGGCGTCTTCCACGCATCCCTCTTCGTGCTCATCCGTGGCACGGCCGGCGGGCGACTGGCGATCATCGTCGTGGCCGCGATCCTGGGCGCCTGGGCCGGCGATGCGCTCGCGGACCGCCTGGCGTTCGACGCCTTGATGATCGGGGACTTCCACCTGCTCGGGGCGTCGGCCGGGGCGTGGCTCGGGATCGGGATCTCATCGGCGGTCGCCATCCTCGGCCCGTCGATGCGCAAGACATGAGCGCGCGTCACGACGAGCGCGACACGGCGGCGTTCGTCCGCGGCCTGACGATCGGGGCGATCCTCGGCGCCATCGTCGCCGGCTCCTCGATCTGGTCGGGCCGGCTCCGGCGGCTGCGCGGACGGGGCTGAGCCTGGGCCGCGGCGCTGAGCGCGGTCGACGGACCCGTCCCTAGGCCGCCTGCAGCGCTACCGCGAACGTCGCCCTGTACCCGGCGCCGTCCTTGCTGACGGTCAGCAGGGTCATCCCCTGGCTCTGCTGGTAGATCCCGTCGCTGGCGTTCGGCGTGTCATGCCGGCCCTTTGACGCATAGACGCCCTGGCCATGGACCTGGTCGCTCAGGGCGTCGTCGAAGAACAGTTGGGAGGTGAACTCGAGGCCGCTCGTCGCGTTGGCGTCGGTCCTGATCTTGAAATGGATGTGGACGGCTCGACCCTGGTACCAGCCGGGGTAGATCGTGGCGATCGTCGCGAGCCCGTTGGCATCGGTGTGCTGGTAGCCCCGCAGGTAGTCGTGTCCCTGTGCCGACCCGACATCCGAATAGACGCCCAGCGCATCGCAATGCCAGACATCGACCAGGACGCCGGCGAGCGGGGTGCAGGCGGAGCCGGCCACCTTGGACACCACCCAGTCGATGGTCAGGGGCGTCCCCTCGACGGGCTTGCCCGTCGAGGTATCGATGCGGATATCCGACCGCTCGAGGTGCTCGTCGACGTAGTAGGGACCCTCGGTCAGGGCCGGCACGACGACACACGACGGCAGGGGACTCGCGACCGGGACGCCCGAGCCGGCGGCATTGGCCGAGGCGGCTCCGGTGTTCGTGCTGCTGCTCGCCGTCGCGCTCGTCGTGGCGGTGGCGGAGCCGGACGCCGCGCCGGTCGCTGCCGATCCGGGCGCGCATGCCGCCGCGACGGCCGAGATCGATACCGCGCCGAGCAGCGCCAGGACCTCGCGGCGCGAGAGGACGCGCCCGACCAGTCGGTCGTCGTCGTCGATATCGGGTATCGGCATCAGGCAGGCTCCTTGGTGATCGGGAGCCGATCGTCCGTCTCGATCGTGAGACGGGGCTGAGAGAACGCCGACCCGCAGGACAGGGCCGGACGAGCGGTCAGCGCCCCGGGCCGGCGATCAGCACCGCGGCGAGCGCCAGTACCGCGGGGAGCGCCTGGACGAACAGGATCCGGCGGCTGACCGTGGCCGCCCCGAATACGCCAGCGACCACGACGCACCCGAGGAAGAAGAGCTGGACCTGGTATCCGATGGGACCACCCGACAGGAATCCCCATACGAGTCCGGCGACAAGAAAGCCGTTGTACAGACCCTGATTGGCGGCCAACGATGCAGAACGGTCGGCGAACGCCTGGTCGGTGCCGAACGCCCGCATCCCGCGCGGCGTCCGCCACAGGACCATCTCGAGGATCACGATGTAGACATGGATCGCCGCCACGAGGACGACGAGCGCGGTCGCGACGGTCGCCATGCACGCCCCTATTCGTTGAGATCCAGCCGCCGGAAGAGCCCGACGGCGGCGACGGCCGGGATGATCGCCCAACACGCCAGTGCCACGACCGAGACCAAGGCTGGCGCGATGGCGGCGAGCGTGGCGTCCTCGCCGCCGAGCAGCCGGGTGATCGACCCCGAGACCGTCACGACGCGCAGCCATGGCACCGGGCTGTCCTGCCAGGCCGGCAGGCCGGTGATCCCCAGATCCGCGACCACGAACAGCAGGGTGAGGATGAACGCGACCGCGGTCGACCGCCCGAGGACCGCCATGAAGGCGGGGATCGAGATGAACGGCAACACGACCAGCAGCCGCGTCCCGATGTCCGGCAACAGATCGGGAACGGGCTGGGCGAAGCCCTGGAGCGGCTTGCCCTCGAACGAGAGGAAGAACGGCATGACCGCCGCGAACAGGAGAGCCGCCGCGGCGATGGCGCCCATGATCCCGAGGATGACGACGAGCCGCACCGCCAGCGTCCGACCACGGCTGGTGGTCAGGTGAAGGGTGCGAACCGTTCCCCATTCGAACTCGCCCGCGATCAGGGCCGTCGCAAGGTACAGCGCCATGAGGACCAGGGGCACGACGTTGCCGGCCACCTTCACGAGGCTGGCTGGAAAGGCGAATGCCGGGAGATCCTGCGCGACTCGCAGGCGGAAGTCGGCCATGACCTGGTCGTGCATCTGGGCCTGCAGGACCGGATCCGGCGGGTCGATGAAGAAGTCGTCCTGCGGGGGCGAGGTCAGGCCACGGAACTCCGAGAGGAAGATGACCGCGAGGATGACCGGGACGAGCAGGGCAAGGAGCCACAGGTCCTTGCGACGTCCGAATCGAACGCGATCAGCCGCGAGGAGGTGCCTCACGACGGCCCTGCCTCCCGGGCGGGGGCAGCGTCCTGCTGGCCTGTCAGCCGCAGGAAGACGTCTTCGAGCGAATCGCGCCGGCGGATGAGCTGATCCGGGTAGCAGCCGATCGAGGCCAGCAGCCGGACGATGGTCGATCCATCGGGCGCGCCTTCGACCCACAGCTCGCCCGGGTCGGCCGGCTGGCTGACGCGGAATCCTGCGGCTTCGAGGGCGGCTCGGGCGGCCGGCATCGATCCGGGCGTGAGCCGCAGCTCGATCCGCTCGCCACCGCCCGCCAGGGAATCCGGGGTCCCGGACGCGACGATCCGGCCGCGGTCGACGATGGTGACGTGATCGCAGGTCTTCTCGACCTCGGTCAACAGGTGGCTCGAGACGAGGATCGTGCGCCCGCCCGCCGCCAGGTCGATGAGCAGGTCGCGGATCTCGACGATGCCCT
>DASYJV010000115.1:0-7705 GCA_035996105.1 Candidatus Limnocylindrales bacterium
CGCGCCGCCGCTGCATGGAAACGATCGAGCACGTCATCGAGACTGCCGCGGTAGCAGTCGACTTCGATGCGTGCGCACAGCGCGGCGATCGCGTCGTCCGATGGCTCCGTGCTCGTGGCGATCGTCAGGGCGTCGATGCGCGTCGCACGGCGGACGCGCTCGACCTGGCGAGCGAGCATGGGCTCGCCGAGGATCGGCTTGAGCACCTTGCCCGGCAGCCGGACCGAGGACACCCGGGCCTGCAGGACACAGAGCACGGTCATCGCGGCCACATCGAAGGGTTCAGGATCCGCTCGTCCTCGAGCGCGAACGGCGCGAACCAGTCCTGGGGCAGCGGGGTTGCCTCGGCCGACAGGATCTCGGCGAATTCGTCAGCCCGGGTGACGCCGAAGACCGCGACATCCACCTCGGGCACCGACAGCGCGTAGGCGACGGCTGCCTGGAGCGGCGAACGGCCGGTCGCCCGTGCGGCGGACTGGAAGGCACCGATGGCACCGCGTGCCGGATCGAAATGCCGGTCCAAGTGGCCCGCCGGGTCCATCAGCAGCAGTCCCTGCAGAAACGCCGATCTCGCATGGACCTCGACGCCGGCGGCCTTCAGCTGCGCGAGATGACCGCTGCGCACGAGCCGCTGGTCGAGCACGTTCAGGGGTACCTGCACCAGCTCCAGGGGATATCGCTCCAACAGCGCGTCGATCTCCCACGCGCTGTACACCGACGCGCCGATCCTGTCCACGGCGCCCGCATCGCGCACGCTCTCCATGGCCCGCCACAGCTCACTCCCGTCCGGGCCAAGCAGGTCGGCCGGGTCGTGCGCAAGGAGGCCGTGGACGCGGGTCGTGCGCAGGCGCTCAAGCGACCGATGGACGGCGTCCACGACCCCGCCCGCCGTCGAGGTCGGTGGCGGCTCGCCCGACGGCCGGGACAGCTTGGTCACGATCGAGAATGGATGATCCTTCGGCAGCCATCGACCGAGCCGCGCCTCGGCGTCGCCGTATGCCGCCGCGGTATCGATCACGCGGACACCGGCGGTCGCCGCGAGTGCGAGGATCCTGCGCCCCTCATCGGGTGTGACCCGGCCCGATCGGTTCGAGATGCCGTAGTCCAGGCCGAACTGGGCGGTGCCGAGGCCGATCCTCATGAGCCTTGCACCGCCCAACCCGCCTTCGTCACGCCCAGCGCGATGCTGTCCTCGCGCCGGCCGTCAAGCAGTCGATCGCCCTCACTGCGGCCCTCCTCGGTCCAGCCGGCGTTGTGGAACGCCCGGGCGGAACCCACGTTCGAGGCATAGCAGCCCGCATACAGCTTCTCCAGGCCCATCGCACTGAACGCGTGGGCAGTGACGGCGATGATCGCCTCCGTCGCATAGCCTTGGCCCCAGTGGTCCCGCTGGCCGATGAGCAGACCGACGGCCGCCCGCCGGTGATACGAGTCGATCGGACCCACCTTGATGTTGCCGATGTGCTCACCATCCGGCCGGCAGATGCCGAGTAGCAACTCCGCGGGGTCCGCGTTGGACGTCTCGATGTAGTCGCGGAGCGACTCGTGGGTGTGCTCGACCAGCCGGGCCTCGAGATAGCGGGTCGTGTCTGGATCGCGCATCCAGCCGAGATAGCGCCCGGTCGCATCATCGGACGTGAGGGTGCGCAACAGGAGGCGCCGGGTGCGCAAGGGGTTGTCGAGCCTCATCGGCGCCAGCTCGGCGTCTGATGGCTCACCTCGCGCTCGCTCCGCCGTCCGCATAGGCCGCGGTCACCTTGTCGAGCGCCTCGACGACATCGTCGAGGTCGGCGTCGGACATGCCGGCATGGAGCGGGAGCGTCAACAGCCGCTCGTAGGCGGCCTCGGCCACCGGGAACGACAGGCCGGGGAAGCGCTGGCGGTAGAACGGATGGGCATGGACCGGGATGTAGTGCACGTTGACGCCGATCCCCTCGGCGCGCATCGCGTGGTAGAACTGGCCGCGATCCGCGGTCAACCGGTCGAGCCGCAGCTGGACGAACATGAAATGCCAGGCGGGGTCGGATCGACGATCGACCTGCGGGAGCTCGATCGCGGGGTGTCCGGCCAGCATTTCGAGGTAGCGGGTAGCGAGCTGGCGACGCCGGACGAGCCATGTCTCGAGCCGGCTCAGCTGCGCCGACCCCAGCGCGGCGGCGATATCGGTCAGGCGGTAGTTGTACCCGAGCTCGACCATGGCATAGGTCCAGTCGCGCCGGGCGGCCAGCTCGGTCTCGATGCCGTGGTTCCGGAAGCGACGCAGCGCCGCCGCGAGATCGTCGCGGTCGGTCAGCACCGCGCCGCCTTCGCCGGTGGTCAGGATCTTGGCCGGATGGAGGCTCAGCACCGTCAGGTCGGCCAACGTGCCGACAGACCGTCCGTCGAAGATCGCACCCAGCGAGTGGGACGCATCTGCGATGACGGTGAGCGGGCCAGCCGGAGCCTCGTCGGCGATCGCGCGGAGTGCCGCGTAGTCGGCCGGCTGTCCGGCGTAGTCGACCGCCACGATCGCCCTGGTCCGCGCCGTCACGGCCGCCGCGACCGCGTCCGGGTCGATCAGCAGCGAGCCCGGGTCGACGTCCGCGAAGCGCGGCGTCGCGCCGACATACAGGATGGCGTTGGCGCTCGCGACGAAGGTCATCGGGGTCGTGATCGCCTCGTCGGCCGGGCCGAGACCGGCGGCGGCAGCGGCGCCGTGCAGGGCTGCCGTCCCCGAGCTGAACGCGACGGCGTGGCGTGCGCCGGTCGCGGCGGTCAGGCCTGCCTCGAACGCCGGGACGCGCGGGCCGGTGGTCAGCCAGTCGGAACGCAGGGCCGCCGATACGGCGTCGATATCGCGCTCGTCGATGACCTGGTGGGCATACGGGAGGAGGGTCGTGCGTACCGGGGCGCCGCCGTCGATGGCGAGCCGCCCCGGGCGTGTCCGCATCAGGCGAGCTCGATCCCGAGCGCGATCCGCTCGGTCATCCATGCGCGGACGCGCGCCAGGCCGTCGGCCAGCCCGATCGTGGGGGTCCAGCCGAGCAGCTCCCTGGCGCGGGTCGGGTCGGAACGGAGGACGGGGATCTCGCTCTGGGGGTGGATGTGGTCGACATGGACGATCCGCGCCGGATCGGGCTCGATGGCCGCGGCCAGGTCGTTGACCGAGACATCCACGCCGGTCCCGGCGTTGAGCGTCCGCCCGACGGCGGCGTCCGAGAGCAGCGCGTCGACGACGAACCGAGCACAGTCGGTGACGTACAGCAGGTCGCGCGTCTGCGATCCATCGCCATAGATGCGCAGCGCCTCGCCCGCCAGTGAGCGCCGGGTGAAGATGGCGACGACACCACCCTCCCCGACCGACCGCTGGAACGGGCCATAGGTGTTGAACGGCCTGACGACCGTCGTCGGGAGCCCATAGGCGTGGTGATACGACAGCGTGAGCGCCTCGCCGGCGAGCTTCGAGGCGGCATACGGCGAGGCCGGTTTCGTGCGGTGCTCCTCGTCGATCCCTGCGGCCGAGGTCGCGCGGTCGTAGACCATGCACGTGCTCATGAACAGGAACCGCGTCCGGGCCGCACGGGCGGCCTCGAGCAGGGCGAACGTACCGACGACGTCGTTCTCGAACGTGGTCGCGGGGTCGTCGATCGAGTCCTGGACCGAGATCGACGCCGCGAGGTGGGCGATCGCGTCGACCTCGCCAGCCCAACGCAGGCATGCGAGGGGATCACGGACGTCGCCGACTTCGAGCGGATGGAGATTGGGGTGACCGGTGAGCGCGGCGAGGTTCTCCCGGTCGCCCGCGACGAGGTTGTCCACCGGGAGGACCGTGTGACCACGGTCGAGGAGCTCCGCCACCACCCAACGCCCGATGAACCCGGCGGCGCCGGTGACCAGCACCCTCATGCCACCGGTGGCCGGTCGTCGGGCGGTTCGGCCAGTGCTTCGGCCACCAGCCGGTGGACATCCTCGGGCGGCATCGCGGGGACCGAGTCCGAGCGATAGGCGCCGACCGGCGCCGCGGGCGACGCCTGATAGGCCTCCGGGATCCGGTGGTCGAGCTCGATCGAGGGCAGGACCGCGTACATCTCGCCGATGTCGTAGGCGCGCGTCGACTCGTCCTGCGTCATCAGCTCCTCGTAGGCCTTCTCGCCGGCTCGCGCTGCCATGGGCTCGATCGCGATCGAGGCCGGGTCGAGACCCGCCTTCGGTGCGCCGTATGCGATCGTCGCGGAGACGAGGTCGGCGAGTCTCGCCACGGGCATCTTGAACACGAAGACTTCGCCACCGCGTGCGACCTGCGCCGCGTGGATCGCAAGCTGGACCGCGCGGTCGGTGGTCATGACGAAGCGGGTCATCGACGGGTCGGTCACGGTGACGGGGCCGCCGGCCGCGACCTGGCGGGCGAACAGCTCGATGGCCGAGCCCCGCGAGCCGAGCACGTTCCCGAACCGGACGCTGGCGAACGTCGTGCGATGCGAGCCCCGGTAGTTGGTCGCCGCGCTGACGAGCTTTTCGGCGAGGAGCTTGGAGGCGCCCATCACCGACGTCGGGTTGGCCGCCTTGTCGGACGAGGTCAGGATCATCGTCCGCACGTCAGCGGCGAGGCAGGCGTCGATGACGTTCTGCGTCCCGACCACGTTGGTCTGGGTCGCCTCGAACGGGTTGTATTCGCCCGACTCGACGTGCTTCAACGCGGCGCAGTGGAAGACGAGGTCGATCCCCTCCATCGCACGGTTGAGGCGGTCGCGGTCCCGGATGTCGCCGATGAGGAAGCGCAGGTCGCTCCGCGCGTGATGCTGCTGGCGCTGGTAGAACTGCTTGGTCTCGTCGCGGCCGAAGATGCGGACGACATCCGCGTCGAGCGAGAGCAGCCGCTGAACGAGCCGGGCGCCGATGGTCCCGGATCCGCCGGTGACCAGGACCCGACGACCGTCAAGCTTCGCGAGGGCGTCGATGGTCGCGTCTCCTGTCCTGGTGTCGTCGACGTGGCGTGCGCCGTCGTTGCGGGATGCCGCGCGTAGCGTACCGCGGCGGCCCGGCCGAGACGGTGCCAGGGACCAGCCGCGCCGTGGGCACGATCGTGCCGCAAGATAGCGGCCATGCCGGACGCCGACGCGACCTACCGCATCGACCCCATCGAGCGGGGCGACGTCGAGGCGCGATTCCGGGCGCTCCTGACCCGGCTCGAGCCGGTCCTCGCCGCGTCCGACATCGCCTCGGTCAGGATCCTGCTCGATGGCGGGGATCCTGCCGCCGCCTTCGCGCGGCTCGACACGCTGACCGACGATGCGACCGTCGCGTTCGAGACGTCGGTGCTCGTCGAGCTCGTGCTGCTCGGGGAAGCCTGTCGATCGGCCTGAGCCACCCCGGGGCCGGGCGCCTCAGTGTCGGAAGTGGCGGGTCCCCGTCATGAGCATCGTCGCACCGGCCGCGTCGACGGCAGCGACCGCGTCGCCATCGCGGAGCGAGCCGCCGGGCTGGACGAAGGCGGTCACTCCGGCCGCCAGACAGACCTCCAGGGCATCGGGGAATGGGTAGAAGGCGTCCGATGCGCAGGCGGCACCGGCGATGGCGTCAGGCGCATAGGCCCTCGCCTTCTCGAGCGCGCCCCGGGCGGCATCCACACGCGACGTCTGGCCGGACCCGATCCCGATCAGCCGGCGATCATGCACCAGGACGATCGCGTTCGAGGTCACACCCCGGACCAGCCGCCAGGCGAGGTCCAGATCTCCCAGCTCGCCGGCCGCCGGAGGACGCTTGGTCGCCACGGTCCAGGCCGCGGGGTCATCCGCACCCGTATCCGGGGCGGTCACGAGGACCGCGCCACCAGCGGACCGGACGGAGCCGATCGGATCGGGGGCCGGCAACGAATCCTCGGACGCGAGGTACTCGTCGACGACGAGTCGGAGGTTCGGTTTCGTCGACAGGATCGCCATCGCCGCGGGATCGAACCCGGGAGCCACGACCACCTCGAGGAAGATCGAGACGAGCGCCTCGGCGACGCGGGCGTCGACCTCGCGGGTCAGCGCCACGACCCCGCCGAACGCGGAGACAGGATCGCCGGCCAGGGCCGCCTCCCACGCCTCGAGCGGCGCGGCGCGCTCGGCGGCGCCGCACGGGTTCGTATGCTTGACGATGACGCAGGCAGGGCCGCGCAACGCCCGTCCCAGCGCGGCCGCCGCCGCGGCATCGAGGACGTTGTTGTACGAGAGCGGCTTGCCCTGCAACGGCGGCGCCCCGGTCGCGAATGGCCCGTCTCCCCGGGTGCTTCCCGGTCGCCGGTACCGGGCGGCCGGCTGATGCGGGTTCTCCCCGTAGCGCAGCGTCTCGACCTTTTCGAGCCCGATCGTGAGCCGTTCCGGAAAGGGGTCGACGGCGCCCGGGAGACCCGGCTCGTCGGGGAGCACCGTCCCGGCCGCCGCCATCCGGGCCGGGAGGACCTCCGCGATGCGGGCGTCGTAGGCGGCCGTGTGCCGGAACGCCTCGACGGCGAGGGCCGATCGCAGGGCGACGCCGACGCTCCCCTCATGCTCGATGGCGGCCAGGACGGCGGCATAGCGTCCCGGTGACGTAACGACGGCGACGTTGGCGTGGTTCTTGGCGGCGGCTCGGACCATCGATGGGCCACCGATGTCGATCTCCTCGACCAGTTCGTCGAACGAGATCCCGGGCCGCTCCGCAGCGGCCGCGAACGGATAGAGGTTGACCACGACGAGCTCGAAGGGGTCGATCCGAGCGGCCAGCAGCTGGCGCCGGTGATCGGACCGGCGCCGGTCGGCCAGGATCCCGGCGTGGACGCGAGGATGGAGCGTCTTCACGCGACCGTCGAGCATCTCCGGGAAACCGGTCACGGCCGCCACGTCGGTGACCGGCAGGCCGGCATCGCGCAAGGCCCGTGCCGTCCCACCGGTGGAGACGAGCTCGAACCCGGCGCGGAGGAGACCCGCCGCGAAGTCCGCCAGCCCGGTCTTGTCCGAGACCGACAGCAACGCGCGGCGCGGGACCGGGACCATGGCGTCCGCACGCTCGAGATCGACCGTCACGCGACGGCCGTCCGAGCCGACTGCCGCCGCTCGGGCGAGATGCTCCGCGACCGCTCGCGGCAGGAGCCGGTGCTCGACCGCCCGGATCCGCTCGTGCAGGGTGGTTGCGTCGTCGTCGGGGAGGACCGGCACCGCCTCCTGCGCCACGATCGGCCCGCCGTCGAGGACGGCATCGACAAGGTGGACGGAACAGCCCGTGACCGCGACGCCGTACGCCAGGGCATCCGCGACCGCATGCGCCCCGGGGAACGATGGCAGGAGGGAGGGGTGCGTGTTGAGGATCCGGTCCGCAAAACCGGCCAGGACCCGCGGACCGACGATCCGCAGATAGCCGGCGAGCACGACGAGCTCGACGTCGACGACGCCGAGCGTCGCGGCCAGGACCGCGTCGTCGCCGCCGGGGATCAGGGCGGTCTCGATGCCCTGCTCGGCCGCCCAATCGAGGCCGGGGCAGGCGCGGTCCGCGAACACCAGCACGACATCTCCGCCGAGCTCGCCGCGCCCGGCCGCGGCGACGAGCGCCCGAAGGTTCGAGCCCCCACCCGAGACGCCGACGGCGATCCGACCGGAGCGTGGACTCATGCCTGGCCCTCGAGCGGTCCCTCGACATATGGTGCCCCGCCGAGGTGGGTCTCGAACACCTCGCCGATGACGAGCGCCGGGATCCCGTGCGCGGCGAG
>DASYJV010000116.1:0-1813 GCA_035996105.1 Candidatus Limnocylindrales bacterium
CGAGGCCCTCAGCCCGGGTCAGTAGACGTAGACCGTCACCTGGGTCGTCCCGGCGACCGACGGGCAGCCGCAGATCGCGAAGAAGTCGGGGCGATACAGATCGACCACGCGCGATGGTTTTTGTGGCCCGTAGTCATTGACGACACGCTCGATGCAGCCGCCGGCGCCGCAGATGACGACGAGCGTCCCGCGAGGAAGCCGCATCGCGGTCGTGCCGTTGTCGTAGAACGTGGCGCCGCCGGTCAGCGTGAAGCGGGCGGGCTTGCGGCTCGACGACGCGGCGACGCCCGGCGGGTTCGAGCCGACCCGGGCACCGGGCGCGGCGACCGCCGTCCCGCCGCCTTCGACGATAGGCGCGGACGGGCTGAACGTGCCGGCCGACCGGTGGGCGTCATCGAGCGGCGCGATCGAGAGGCTCGATCCCGGGTGCTGGGCGAGGAGGCTGAGCTGCTGGAACGCGCTTTCCGGGACGGGCCGGATGGGGCTGAGAGCCCTCGAGCCCGCCAGACCCGGCAGCGCGATCAGGGCGAGGGCGGCCGTGAGCACCGACCCTACGACCAACCGGTTGGATCGCACGAGACCAAGACCTTACGTCGGATGGGGCCCGCATGCACGGTCGCAACCACGCCGACCGGCGCCGCGCCGTTAGTGGACGACGACGACGCCCTCGACCGGGCCGCTCTCGACGGCACCCACGGTCGTGGCGGTCCAGGCCACGATCTGTACCCGGCTCCCCTCACCACCCTGGCCGGGCGGGGTCGCCCAGGCAAGCCGTCCGTTCGCGATCGAAAACCCGGGAAGGGCGGTCGCGTCGCGCGGCGCGCCACGCGGACGATCCAGCGTCCCGGTGGCCGGGTCGAGGTGGAGCAGGCTGAGCCGTCCGAGCGCGGGATCGCTGGCGTCGGCCAGCCAGACGGCGAGCCACGTCCCGGTCTCGTCCCAGCGCACATCGAACTCCGCGAAGCTCGCGTCGGCCGTTAGCGTCGCCGACGGAGCCCCGGACGCGAGACCGGTCCCAGCCCTGAAGCGGTGGAGGACGAGCGCGCCGGCCGCGGGGACCGCGGTCAGACCGTCCGAGGCGAGCTTGAGGGTCCCGTCCCAGGTCACCGCCCAGGCGCCTGTCGGGTCGACCGTCGGACGCCAGGCGGTCTCCGAGATGGGAGTCTCGACGCCGCTGACGGGGTCGATGATGAAGGAACGCGGCGCGATCTGGCCGGATGCCGAGGCGGCAGGTGCCAGGCGACTGCCGAGGAGCGCACCCCGGGCCCACGACGCGAAGACGCTGGCGTGATCGACCGTGAGCGCGCGTGCCAGCGGGTCACCGACGCGCCAGACATAGATGTCCGGGCCGGCCGAGCCGTCCGACGGACGGGCGCTGAACGCGAACCACGCGCCGTCGGGCGAATAGGCGGCCGACTGACCGACGACCGTCACGTGCGAAACGATCGCCAGGGCGGCGACCACGCTCGGCGACGGGGCGAGCACCGGCGTCGCCGATGCCGTCGGTGCCACCGAAGGCGTTGCCGTCGGCGCCGACGATGGCGTATCGGTCGGCGCGACGCTCGAGGGCTGGCTCGTCGGCGGCCCCGAGGACGTTGGCGTGTCGGTCGGGAGCGACGAGGCCGAGGCAGGGGTCGTCGTCGGGGTCGAGGCGGGCGTCGGACTTGGCTCCCTTGTCGGCAGCGCGATCACAACGACCGCATCTCGACCGCTGGCGTCGGTCCCGACGACGACGGCCTGGTTCTTGACCGGCGACTGCGAGATCGATCTGGGCCGGATGGCGATGACCACGGGCTTCGAGCCAGGGTCCGCG
>DASYJV010000117.1:0-3931 GCA_035996105.1 Candidatus Limnocylindrales bacterium
GAGCCGACGTCGGGGCTCGATCCACTCGTCCAGCAGACGTTCTTCGGTCTCGTGCGCGAGGCGCGCGAGGAAGGCCGCAGCATCTTCCTCTCGTCGCACATCATCGATGAGGTCGACCGGACCTGCGACCGGGTGGCGATCATCCGCGAGGGCCGGCTCGTCCAGGTCGATCGCATCGAGGCGATCCGGCGGCTCGCCATGCACCACGTGGAGCTGACCTTCGCGGCCCCGGTCTCACCTTCCCTTTTCGAGGGACTGCCGGACGTCAGCGAGGTCGAAGCCGAGGGCAACCTGGTGAAGATGCGCGTCAACGGCCCGATCGGCGCGGTGATCTCCGCCGCCGCCGCGCATGGCATCGTCGACGTCGTCAGCCGCGAGCCGAACCTCGAGGACGTCTTCCTGGCCCAGTACGGGGAGCACCCGATCGTCGGTGGAGTCGCGGGTTGACGGCACCGGCGCACTCGGCGGCGGGCCTTGTGGCGCGGCCCGGCCCGTGGGCGCGGATCGCCGGGCTCGGCTCCATCTATGGCAAGACCATCCGCGACAGCCTGCGCGCGGCCATCGTCGTCGGCGGGGTGTGCGGACTGTTCATGGTCGGGACCGGTGCGCCCTTCGGCGTCGCCCCTGAATTCGGCACGATCGAGCTCCGACAGCAGTTCATCGCCGGTCTGACATCGCTGCCGATCGCGGTCCGCGGCCTGCTCGGTGAACCGATCAACCTCGAGACGCTGGGTGGCTTCCTGTCATGGCGGGTCGGCAACTTCCTGCCGGTCATCCTGGCCCTGTGGCCGATCATCGCGTTGTCGGGGACGCTCGCCGGCGAGGCCGCAAAGGGCAGCCTCGACCTGCTCGCCTCGACACCCAGGCGCCGGTCGGCCATCGCCATCGAGAAGGTGTCCGCTCACCTCACCGCGATCGTCATCGCGATGCTCATCCTGGCTGGCAGCCTCGTCCTCGTCGGGGCCGCCTTCGCCAAGCTCCCCGGCGATCCGATCGCGGCCTCGGCGGCGCTCGGCCAGGTCGTGATGTATGGCGTGATGATGCTGTTCCCGGGCGCCGTGGCGTTCGCGGCCGGGCCAGTCTTCGGGCGGACGCGGGCGATGGCCTTCGGGTTCATCGTGCTGTTCGCCAGCTATGTCATCTACAGCTACGCGAGCCTTTCGCCGCTCATCGATGCCCTTTCGCCGATCTCGTTCTGGAACTGGACGGTCCACCACCGGCCGTTGGCCGGGATCACGGACTGGCCGGCGGTCATCCTCCAGGGTGTCGTGGACATCGTCCTGCTGGGGATCGGTGCGTGGTCGTTCCGGCGGCGCGATCTCGGGATCACCGCCAGCCCCGGCTGGCTGCGGCTGCCCGCGCTGCCCGCGGGCGTCATCGGGCCGGTCAGTCGCCAGCTCGCCGATCGGGCGGGCGTGGCCATCGCGTGGGGCATCGGGATCGGTCTCTACGGGATCCTCATCGCGGCGTCGGCGCAGGCGTTCAGCGACAGCATCGGGGCGGTCCCGCAGATCGCCGCGATCATCCGGCAGCTCTATCCCGGGATCGACATCAGCCAGCCCTCGGGCGTCCTCCAGCTGACCTTCTTCTCCTTCGGCTCGTTCATCTTCTCGTTGGCCGGCGCGAGCTTCCTGGCCGGCTGGGCCGGCGATGAGGGGCGGAAACGTCTCGAGGTCGTGCTCTCCACGCCGCGGTCGCGCTCGAGTTGGGCGGTACGCAGTGGCCTCGGCGTCCTCGCCGCGATCGGGATCATGACCATCATCGTGGCCGCCTGCATCGGGCTCACCGTCGTCGCCGTCGGCGGAGATGTCGTCTCGCCGGTGGGCGGGATCGCCGTCCTCGGCCTGGTCGCGGCGGCGTTCGCCGGGGTCGGGCTAGCGATCGGCGGGCTCGTCCGGTCGTCGCTGGCAGCCGGCGTGACCTCGTTCCTGGCCATCGCCACGTTCCTGATCGACACGCTCGGCGCGGCGCTCAAGCTCCCCGACTGGATCCTGCAGCTGTCCATCTACAAGCACTTGGGTCAGCCGATGGCCGGCAGCTTCGACCCGGTCGGGCTGGTCGTCGCTGCCGTCCTGGTGGTGGCCGGAGTGGCGCTCTGCGCATTCGGCCTGCAGCGGCGGGACATCGGCAGGTAACGTCGGGGCGTGACCCCGTTCATCGTCGGCCTGGTCGCCATCTCGGCCGTCCTCCATCTCGCCTGGAACATCCGGCTCAAGACCGCGGGCGACCCGCTCCGGGCGGCGACCATCGGGCTGCTGGCGGCGTCGGTCGGGATCGTGCCGCTCGGGTTCGCGGTGTGGTGGGTCGAGGGCCGCAACCCGTTGCCGGTCGAGGGCATCGCGCTCGGGCTCGCCTCCGGCGTGGTCGAGGCGGCCTACTTCATCCTGCTGGCGGCCGCCTACCGGCGTGGTGACCTGTCAGTGGTCTATCCGGTCGCGCGCGGGACGGCGCCCTTGCTGGCGGTCGCCGTGGGCGTCGGGCTGCTCGGTGAACGGCTGGGGGTCGCGGGCTCGATCGGGGTGATCATGCTGCTCATCGGGTTCCTCGCCCTCCAGCGACCCTGGCGCGCGATCGCCGCGGCCCGTTCGGCGGCAGCCGGAACTGGCCGGGCGGCCGCCGACAACGCGATCCTGTTCGCCGTCGCGACCGGCGTGATGATCGCCACCTACAGCGCCATCGACCGGGTCGGGACCCGCCAGATGAACCCCTTCGTCTACGCGGCGATCCTGTGGCTGACCGGTTCGGTCGTGCTGCTGGCCTGGATCCGGGTCGTCGGTGGCGGGGACCTCCTGCGCCACGGACCGGAAGCAGCGCGGCGGGCCGCCGTCGGTGGCTGGCTGACCCTGGCCGCCTACCTGTGCATCCTGGTCGCGCTGAGCGTGGCGCCACTCTCCGGCGTCGCGCCGCTGCGCGAGTCGGCGACGGTCTTCGCGGCGGCTTGGGGCGCGGTCCGGATGGGGGAGGCGGACGACCGAACCGAGGCCGCCCGCCGCATCGGGGCGTCGGTGCTCATCGTGGGCGGGGCGCTGCTCCTGGCGCTCGGCAGCTGACTCGGCTACGCCGCCTCGATCGGCGGCATCCGGCCGAAGACCCGGCCCCGACCGTACCGGCTGTTGACCAGCCCCACCCCGGCGATGATCAACCCGGTCCCGAGGATGAGCCGTGCATCGACCGGCTCCTGGAGGACGAGGAAGCCGAGCACGATGCCGACCGGTGGCAGGAGATACGCCACGAGCGTCGTCCGCGTCGCTCCCCAGTGGGCGAACAGCCGGAAGACGAACAGGTAGGCCAGCCCGGAGCCGAAGATCCCGAGCCACAGGATGGAGAAGATCGCCTGGCCATCGGGCCGCGCCGTCCAGGGGTGCTCGAAGAGGATGGCCAGCGTTCCGGTCAGGATCGCCGCGAAGGTGACCTGGAAGGTGGCCGGGATCATCGGGGCGAGCCCCCGCACGTTGCGCCTCGAGTAGACCGCCCCGCAGGCGTAGCTGAAGGCCGCACCCAGGAGGGCGATCTCGCCGGTCAGCGACGAGCCCGCCGCCGTGAGCCCGCGGCTCGTCACGATGATGACCCCGACGAAACCGACGACCAGGCCTGCCAGGCCGTTGACCCGCATCGGCTCATCGGCGAGGAACAGTGACGACAGGACGATCGCGAAGAGCGGGACGGGCGAGGTGAGGATGGCCGCCAGGGACGAGTCGACCGACTGCTCGGCCCAGGTGATCAGCAGGAACGGGATGGTGATGTTGATGATCGCCATCACCAGCAGGTGACCGTAGACGCGGCGCTCGCGCGGCAGCGGCTGATGCGCGATGCGGACGACGCTCCAGAGCAGGATGGCCCCGACCGTCAGCCGCAGCGCGACCAGGGTGAGCGTCCCGAAATCGTCGACCGCGAGCTTGATGAAGAGGTAGCTCGACCCCCACATCAACCC
>DASYJV010000118.1:0-2351 GCA_035996105.1 Candidatus Limnocylindrales bacterium
ATCCCGTCGGACATCCCGGTCGTCATAGACGCCAAGCGGGCCGATATCGAATCGACCGCCGCTCGCCACGCCGTGGCGCTCTTCGACCGGCTCGGGGCGGACGCGGTGACCTTGAATCCATACCCGGGGGGCCAGGCGATCGCGCCCTTGCTCGAGCGCGTCGATCGCTACGCCTACGTCCTTTGTCGCACATCGAACCCGGACGCAGGCGAGTTCCAGAACCTCATCGTCGCTGCCGATCCGACGATCGACGCCCCGCCCGAGGCGCTCCATCTCAGGGTGGCGCGGCGGGCGGCGAGCTGGGGGCCGGGTGGCACCGTCGGCCTCGTGGTCGGGGCGACGGCGCCGGCCGAGCTCAAGGCGATCCGCGCCGTCGCGCCGGGCCTCGGGTTCCTCGTCCCGGGGATCGGCGCCCAGGGCGGGGAGATCGAGCCGGTCCTGCGCGACGGCCCGGCCATCGCGTCGCCGGCGGCGTCCGGCGTCGGTGCCGGTCTCCTCGTCAACGTCTCGCGCGGCATCAGCGCCGCCGCCATCGGGGAGCCCGCGATCGGTCAGCCGCACGACCTCGGGGAGCGGCTCGCCGCGGCCGCGCGTGACTGGGCCTCGCGACTCCCTGTGCTAACCTAGCCCGCGCACCCGACCCTGCCCGGCCGCCAGGCCAGGCCGCACGAACGGACCCCTGACCGCAGGAGCAACGACGATCATGCCTACTCCCGGACCTCTCGAGCTGGTCATCATCCTGGTGATCGCGCTCCTCATCCTCGGCCCCGGCAAGCTGCCTGACGTCGGTGCCGCGCTCGGCAAGAGCATCAGGGAGTTCCGAAAGGCGTCGTCGGACGTCCAGGAGGCGGTCCGCGTGGATGTCGACACGTCCCCGCTCCCGGCAGCGCCGGTGACGCCGGCCCCCGTCGCTCCGCCCCCGGTCACGGCACCCCCGGTCACGGCGCCGCCCGTCGCTCCGTCGGGCACCGCGGATCCCACCGCGCAGTCGACGTCATCGGCTGATTCGCACACCGTCGCCAGCTAGCGGTCGCCATCGCGCCCACCATGGCCGACGCCGACGCCCTGCGTGAGTCGGGTGTCACCGTTGTTCCCGTGACGCCTGCCCCTGGATCGACACCGCCCGCTCCGGGTGACGGCGCCACGATGTCGCTGGTCGACCATCTCGGCGAGCTGCGCACCCGGATCTTCCGTTCGATCATCGCCGTGGCGATCGGGTCGGTGGTCGGCTTCCTGGCCGCACCCAGTGTCCGGATCTTCCTTCAGCGGCCACTGGGCGACATCCCGCTGCAGGTCCTCGGCGTCGGCGACGCCTTCTTCATCCAGGTCAAGATCGCCCTGGTCATCGGCATCATCCTGGCGATGCCGGTCCTGCTCTACCAGCTGTGGGCGTTCATCGCCCCCGGCCTGACCCCGCCCGAGCGCAAGGCGATCCGTCCGTGGATCCCGATGGCACTCGTCTTCTACTCCCTCGGCGTGGTCATCGCCTACGTCGTCCTGCCATTCGCGCTGCAGTTCCTGTTCAGCTTCACCGACACGACGACCCTCGTGGCACGCCCTGCGGCCGGCCAGTACTTCGACTTCGTCACGACGCTGTTCCTGGCCTTCGGGCTCGTGCTGGAATTCCCGATCCTCCTCGTCGGGTTGTCGCGCGTCGGGATCATCACCTCGCAGCGACTCTCGTCATCCCGCCGGATGGTGATCCTCGGGATCTCGATCTTCGCAGCGGTCGTCACGCCGGGCGGTGACCTGGTCAGCCCGTTCGTGCTCGGCGGGACGATGTACATCCTGTACGAGCTGACGATCATCTTCATCCGGCGTAGCGGGCGGTAGGGTGCGGTGACCGGCGAGGCCGAGCCACGGCCCTCGCTCGACGCGGTGACCGAGCCTGCCGTCGTCATCGTCAGCGGGCTGTCGGGCGGCGGCAAGACCGCGGCGGCCAAGCTCTTCGAGGACCTTGGCTACACCGTCGTCGACAACCTGCCCGGTGAGCTGCTTCCGGACCTGGCCGAGCTGGTCTCGGCGGATCGCGTGCGGTTCGCCCGGGTCGCGATCGTGCTCGACGTCCGGAGCGGCGACGCGACCCTCGCCCTCGCGGCGATGCGTGGGGCGCTGGAAGGACGCGGGATCCGGCCGCGGGTCGTCTTCCTCGAGGCGAGCGACGACGTCCTGATCCGGCGGTTCAGCGAGACCCGCCACCGGCACCCGCTCGGCGACGAGCGCGGGATCGCCAACTCGATCGCGGAGGAGCGCCGCAGGCTCGATGCCGTGCGTTCCGATGCGGACGTGGTCCTCGACACTTCCGAGCTCTCGTTGCGGCAGCTCCGCGAGCGGCTGTTCGCCGCGCTCGC
>DASYJV010000119.1:0-2759 GCA_035996105.1 Candidatus Limnocylindrales bacterium
CTTGCCGCGCGAATGGCCGTACATCCGTTGCCTGCGGCCAACGCCGGCACCCGACAGGACCTCGCCCCGTTCGGCCTGGGTGAACCATTCCGGCCATCTCGTGATGTCGTCCACGAACGGCCAGATCAGCTCGGGTGGAGCCTCGATCTTCCGCGATCGCACGAACTCGATCATCAGCGACCTCCTCGCCCACGTACGGCACCGCGACCCCGTCCTCGATTGGGGGTATGCAGATCGGATTCGCTCGTCTATCATAGGCAAGGTAAAGGCCATGGAATCGTCCGTGGCCAGGAACGTAGCTCGACGCAAACTCGGACTCCTCTCACGACTGACGCGAGAACCCGATGGGATCGCGTTGGCTATCGAGAGGAGTTTTCGTTTTCGTGTACAACGACAAGAATCTGACCTGCGCGGACTGTGGACAGGAATTCGTGTTCACTGCGTCCGAGCAGGATTTTTACTCGCAGCGTGGCTTCACCGAGCCCCGCCGCTGCCCCTCCTGCCGAGCCAGCCGCAAGGCTGCTCGTAACAGCGAGGGCGGTGGCAGCTCGTACAGCTCCGGCGGCGGTTATAGCTCGGGCGGCTACTCCAGTGGCGCCGGCAGCTATGGCGGCGGCGGTGGCGGTGGTGGCGGCTACGACCGTGGCCCCCGCGAGATGTTCGCGGCCACCTGCTCGTCCTGTGGCAAAGAAGCCCAGGTCCCCTTCCGGCCGACCAGCGGCAAGCCTGTCTACTGCAGCGATTGCTTCCGTAGCCAGCGCGGCGGCTGAACTAGTCCTCTCGGTGTGGGTCGCATACGACCCGCCTGAACCAGCGTGATCTCGACCCGGGTCGTCAGTCGACCCGGGTCGTTCCATGTCCGGGGCGTCGCCGCGGTGGATTTACGGCTCGGTACCATGGACGCATCGACGCGCATCTGACGCCAGGGCGGGACGACGACGAAGGCGCCCCATGGTTCGAGGCCTCGATCCCCGAGCTCGAGGCGCTCATGGCGTCGCGCCAGCTGAGCAGTCTCGAGCTAACCGACGCGTACCTCGGGAGGATCAGGCGCCTCGATCCCCTGCTCCACGCCGTGATCGAGACGAACCCGGAAGCGCACGAGATCGCTCGTCGTCGCGACGATGAGCGCCTCGCCGGCCGCCTGCGAGGCCCGCTCCACGGCATCCCGGTCCTGCTCAAGGACAACATCGGGACCAACGACGCGATGGCGACGACGGCCGGGGCGCTGGCGCTCGTCGGCAGCCGGGTCCCGAGGGACGCCACCCTCGTCCGCAGGCTTCGCGCGGCGGGCGCCGTCATCCTTGGCAAGGCCAATCTCTCCGAGTGGGCGAACTTTCGTGGCGTCGTGCCCGCGCCCGTCGAGGCCGCGGGTCTGCACCTGAACGGCTGGAGCGCCCGCGGCGGGTTCACCCGCAACCCGTACGGCCTGGCCTGGGATCCATGCGGCTCGAGCTCGGGTTCCGCCGTGGCCGCCGCCGCGAACCTGTGCGCGATCACGATCGGGACCGAGACCGACGGCTCGATCGTCTGTCCGTCGGGGAGCAATGCCGTCGTCGGACTGAAGCCGACCGTCGGACTCGTCGCCCAGACCGGGATCATCCCGATCGCCCATAGCCAGGACACGGCGGGGCCGATGGTCCGGACCGTCACCGACGCGGCCATCACGCTCGGCGTCCTGCGCTCGCCGTTCGGCGCCGTGGTCGGGCGCTCCTTGCCGCGCGACTACCGCCGGTCCCTTCGACGCGGCGCACTGCGCGGCGCACGGATCGGCGTCGATCGTCGTCTGTTCGCCGGGGAGGACGGTACCGATGCCGGCCTCAATGCCGTCGCCGAGCGGGCGTTCGACGTGCTCCGCTCGCTGGGCGCGACGCTCGTCGACCCGATCGAACCGCCCGATACGAAGGGCATCTCGGACGAGAGCCTGACCGTTCTGCTGACCGAGTTCAAGGTCGATATCGAGTCGTACCTGCGGGGTCTTCGCGGGACCACGATGCGGTCGCTGGCTGATCTCATCGCCTTCAACGACGATCATTGCGAGGAGGAGCTGCGCTACTTCGGGCAGGAGCTGTTCCACGTGGCCGACGCGACGACCGGTCTCGGCGACCCGGCGTACCGCTCCGCCCGCGAGCGCTGCCTCGATGCGACACGCAGGAACGGACTGGACCGCATCCTGGCCGCCGATCGGCTCGATGCCATGGTCGGGCCGGCCTACGGCGATTCGTCGTCGGCGGCCATCTCCGGCTACCCCAGCATCTCGGTGCCGACCGGCACGACCGACGACGGCCGGCCCGGCGGCGTCTGGCTGTCGACCGGGTTCCTCGGCGAGCCGACCCTGCTGGCGTTCGCCTTCGACCTCGAGCAGGAGCTCGGCGGACGGCCGCGACCGACGTTCAGGGGCGAGGTCCCGCGGCTCCCGCCCGATGCCGGCATCTGCGCGATCCCGACCGTGGATCGGCCTCGCACCCGGAGGAGCGACCTGCCCGCGGACCTGTGAGGCTCAGCCTGGTTCGACCACGTCGCGGGCGACCGGGAGTGCGAACCCGATCTCGGCGCCGCCGCCCTCCCGCGCTCGAGCCCAGATCCGGCCACCCAGCGCGCTCACGACTCGCTGACAGAGGGCCAGGCCGATCCCGAGACCCGTGGCCGCCGTCCGCGCCGAGTCGGAGCGGTAGAAGGGCTCGAAGATCCGCTCCGTGGAGACGTCGTCGAGGCCGATGCCCCGGTCCATGACCGCGACCTGCACCTCGTCGCCGACCTCG
>DASYJV010000120.1:0-2771 GCA_035996105.1 Candidatus Limnocylindrales bacterium
GCCTTCGCGATCACGTCCTCCCGTGGCCAGCCGGGGTTCGCGCCAGCAAGGACGTCGATCCCCGTCGCGAGGTCCGGGAATGGTTGCTCGGACGGATCGCTGGCCATCATCGAGATCGATGCATGTGGAATCGCGGGTGGATCCACCAGCACGAGGCCTGCCGGCCGGATCCCGTATCTCGGCAGCGCCGCGGCTGTCATCGCGCCCCAGCTGTGGCCGACGATCTGGGTCTCGGGCCGGTCAAGGCCGACCGCGCGGATCCAGGCAGCGAGGTCGGCCGCGTTGTCGGCGAAGCGGTAGTGGCCACGCCAATGGCCGGTCAATCCATGGCCGGGCAGGTCGACGGCGACGACGTGTCGGCCCGTGGCCGCCAGTGCGGGACCGATCCGCCACCAGATCCGGGCGGAGGCGGTGACGCCGTGGACGAGCAGCAGCGGACGGCCGTTCGGGGCACCCCAGGCGACCGAGGAGAACGGGATGCCGGCCGCCTCGGTCGTCGTCCGCTCGCCCGGCTCGGGGCGCCCTCCAGCGAGTGCCGCTGCCACCGGCGACAGCAGGTCGCCGGGCATCGCGACGATCGGATCGGGGAGCGAGGCGGTCACGACGCCGACCGTAGCACGCTAGGATGGCGCGGATGGCCAAGCAGTTCGTGGTCGAGTTGAAGAACGAGCCCGGCGCGATGGCGACGCTGGCCGAGGCGCTCGCCGCGCGCGGCGTCGATCTCCGCGCGATCGGCGGTGGCAGCATCGGCGACAGCGGTCACGTGATCATGACCACGGCCGACGACGAGACAGCCAAGGCGGTCCTCGACGACGCGGGCTACAACTACATCGAGGGCGAGTCGATCCTTGCCGAGGTCGACGACCGGCCGGGCGGGATGGCACGTCTCGCGCGTGCGCTCGCCGACGCGAACGTCAACATCTACGGGCATCTCTTCCTCGGTCGATGGGGCGATAGCGCGACGTTCGCCTTCGTGGTCGACGACCCCGACACGGCGCGCCCGATCCTCGAGCGCAAGGACTGACCCCGCCGCCGGCGAGACGCGGTCGGCTCAATCGGTCGACATCGGCTATGCTGTAGGCCTTCGTGCTCGATGGGCGCTCCGGTCAGCGCCCCGGTCTCACGCCGTTTCGACCCCGATCCACACTTACGCCCTGACCGGGCCCCGCAGCTTGCGGGAGGGCCTCGTCAGGAGCTACTCCTTCATGTCATTCGATCAACTCGGGCTGTCGCCCGAGCTCCTCCGTGCTGTGGCCAGCCAGGGCTACACCGAACCGACGCCTGTCCAGAGCCAGGCCATCCCCCTCGTACTCGCCGGACGAGACGTGCTCGCCGGCGCCCAGACCGGGACCGGCAAGACCGCGGCATTCGTGCTGCCGATGCTCCAGCGTCTCCACGCATCACGGCCCGCCGGTCCGCGTTCCATCCGTGCGCTGATCCTCACGCCCACCCGCGAGCTGGCACTCCAGGTCGAGGAGAGCGTGCGGACCTACGGCTCCCAGGAGCCGATCCGCTCGACCACCATCTACGGCGGCGTCGGCTTCGACCCCCAGGTGCGGGCCTTGCGCGCCGGGCCAGAGATCGTGGTCGCGACACCGGGGCGCCTGCTCGACCACCTCGGCCAGCGCACGATCGACCTCTCGCATGTCGAGATCCTCGTGCTCGACGAGGCGGACCGGATGCTCGACATGGGATTCATCCGCGACATCCGCAAGGTGCTCGCCGTCCTGCCGCCGCGTCGCCAGAACCTGCTGTTCTCGGCGACCTTCTCGGACGAGATCCGGCGACTGGCCGATGGACTGCTCGACAACCCCGCATCCGTGCAGGTCACCCCGCGCAACACCCCGACCGAGCTGGTGACCCAGGTCGTCCACATGGTCGACCGCGAGCGCAAGCGCGAGCTGCTCAGCCACCTCATCAAGACGGGCAGGATCGACCAGGCACTGGTCTTCACCCGGACCAAGCACGGCGCCAACCGGCTGGCTCAGCAACTCGACCGTGACGGGATCCTCGCCACGGCCATCCACGGCAACAAGAGCCAGCCCCAACGTGTCCGCGCGCTCGCCGATTTCAAGGCAGGGCGCTTCGCGGTGCTCGTCGCCACCGAAGTCGCCGCTCGGGGCCTCGACATCGAGGCGCTCCCGCACGTCGTCAATTTCGAGCTCCCGATGGTCCCCGAGGACTACGTCCACCGCATCGGTCGGACCGGCCGCGCAGGGATCGATGGCGACGCCGTCTCGCTGGTGTGCGTCGACGAGCTCAAGCTCCTCAACGACATCGAACGCGTCCTCGGGCGCGGCATCCCGCGCGAAACGATCGAGGGCTTCGAGCCCGATCCGCGCATCCGGCCCGAGCCGATCCTGCGAGGCGGGCTCGGTGGGTCACGGCCGCCGTCGCGATCCATGTCGGGGTTCGGTGCGCCCCGTCACGCCGGGGCCCCACGCCATGCCAGTGCTGCTCCCGTCGGGCAATCCCGGCCGGTGGCGGGCGCACGACCTGCCGGGCCACGACCGGGCGGCGGACCGCGACCCGCGGGCGCCGGGGCGCATCGGGGCGCCGGGTTCGCCGGGCCTCGCCGTCCGGGACAGGGGATCGGCAACGGCGGCCCTCGCCCCAGCGCGCCGGGATCCCGTCCCGGCCCCGCGCCGCAGCCGAACGGCGGTCCGCGTCCGTTCAACGGCCGCGGACCGACTCACGGCCAGCCTTCCGCTCAGGGTCGGCGACCAGGTCCCGAGACGGTCATCCCCGGCGAGCGTTTCGCCAAGCACGGC
>DASYJV010000121.1:0-4401 GCA_035996105.1 Candidatus Limnocylindrales bacterium
TCTCCGCCTTGGGCGCGACGGCTTCGAGGACGATCGCGTCATTCTCGAAGCGAAGCCAGTAGGCTCCCCAGTCGGGAAGGGCCTTCAGGATCGTCTGGCCAAGGGTGACGCTGGGCGAGGCGGACGGTGCGGCTGCCTGGCTCATCGTGTTCGACCACTCGGCCAGCGACCGGAGGCTGGTATAGACGAACCCGACATGATCGCCGGTCGCGGAGCCGATGGCGGCCTTCGGTCCGGCCGCGGCGGCGAAGCCGCCAGCGCCCTTGGTATCAACGGCGGCCTTGACCGATGCCAGGTCGCCGGCGACGGCCACCTTGCCGCCGAGCACCGCGAATGCTGCCTTTGGACCCGTCCCCTCGCCGAAGACCGTCAGGGTCGCGCCGCCGTACGCCTCGGTCGTCGTCGCCATACCGCTCTTGGCGATGGCGGCGCCGAACCAGGCCTGCGCAGCGACAGGGTCCTTGATCGAAACGAGCGCGAGCGCACGGACTGACTTGATCGCGTCCGGGTCGGTCGCGACGGAGCCGGCCGGCGGAAGCGCCCCGAGACTGAACGCGATCTCGCCATCGAACCAGGGCTTGATGTCCCGGGTGTAGGTCTGGTCCTGGTTCGTGGCGCTCTTGACCAGGTCGTCGAGGACCTGGTCGAGCTTGCTGTCGAGGGCGGCCTGGTCGGCAAAGCCCGGGAACTTCGCGAGGAAGGCGGCTACGGCGCGGCGCTGGTCACCGGGGAGATCGAGGCGGACCTCTCCATAGGTGACGGCGTCGGCCGGCACGTAGCCGACGACGCTCGAGGTCGCCGAACGTCCGGTGATCAGGAACGCGACCAGGACGGATGTCGCCAGGACGACCGCGATGACGCCGAGCCCGATCGCCCAGCGGGCGCGCCCCGGGCGGGCGGATGCGCCCGCTGCCACGACCGGGTCGGTGGGTGCGGTCGGCGACGACGTCCAGGCGATGTCGGGTTCGAAGGCCTGGGCCGGTAGCGTCGGCCGGCTTGCCGGCTCCGAGGGCACGCTGGGCGCGCTCGGGGCCATCGGCGTGGCGGGCACGGCGGGTGGCGGTGTGGGTTCGAGCTGGTCGGTCATGCGGATCCCCTCTTCCGGCTCATCGCCGGCCCGTGAATGCGCCGATGGCCGCTCGCCTGCCGCCACCGGAGAACTGCTTCATGAGCTTCTGCATCTCAAGGAATTGCTTGACCAGCCGGTTCACATCCGGGAGCGTCGTGCCTGAGCCGGCGGCGATGCGCCGTCGGCGAGAGCTGTTGAGCACGTTCGGGTCGCGGCGCTCGGCCCCGGTCATCGCCCGGATGATCGCCTCGGTGCGCTTGAGGTCACCGCGGTCGACTGCAGCCTGCGCCTCGCCCGCCAGGTTGCCCATCCCCGGGATCATCGACATGACCTGACCCAATGGTCCCATCTTCTGCATCTGCTGCATCGACTCGAGCATGTCGTCGAGGGTGAACGACCCCTTGCGCATCTTGTCTTCGAGCTTGACCGCCTGTTTCTGGTCGACATGCTCCTGCGCCCGTTCGACGAGGGTCAGGATGTCGCCCATCCCAAGGATCCGGCCGGCCAGTCGATCGGGATGGAAGATCTCGAGGGCATCCGTCTTCTCGCCGGTGCCGAGGAACTTGACCGGGACCCCGGTCACCGCGGAGATCGAGAGCGCAGCGCCACCTCGGGCATCACCGTCGATCTTGGTCAGGATCAGACCGGTGACCGGAACGGCCGCCGCGAATGCCTGGGCGACGGCGACCGCCTCCTGGCCGGTCATGGCATCGACCACGAGCAGGGTTTCGATGGGCTTCACGGCCAGGTTGACCGCCGAGATCTCGGCCATCAGCGCTTCGTCGAGCGAGAGACGGCCGGCGGTGTCGAGGATCACGACGTCGCGGACCTGGCGCTTCGCCGCCTCGACCCCGCCCCGCACGATGTCGATGACGGGCGTGCCGACCGGAGCGCGATAGACCGGGATATCCAGGCTCTTGCCGAGCGTCTCCAACTGGTCGGCGGCGGCGGGCCGGTACGGATCGGCCGCCACGAGCAGCGGCCGGCGACCCAGCTTGACGACGTGGCGGGCGAGCTTGGCGCTCGAGGTCGTCTTCCCCGAACCCTGGAGACCGACCATCGCCACGACCGCCGGATTGCCGGCGAGGTGGAACGTCCGATCGCCGTTGGACAGGAGCCCCACCAGCTCGTCGTTGACGATCTTCACGACCTGCTGGCCGGCCGACAGGCTCTCGAGCACCTCGTGGCCGATCGCCCGCTCGCGGACGCGCGCGACGAAGTCCTTGACGACCTTGAAGTTGACGTCGGCCTCGAGGAGCGCGAGTCGGACATCGCGCATCGCGGCGTCGACGTCCGCTTCGCTGATCCGGCCGCGGCCGGTCAGACTGCCGAGCGTCTTTCGGAGCCGCTCGCTGAGGGTATCGAACATGGTCCGGGTAGGACTCCGTGGTGGTGGTTTGCCGATGCGGCGCGGGGCCGATCGGATGGTGCGCGAGTTCTGACGCACCGAGCACGGGGAGTGTACCGCAGGCCTTCGTCGGGCACGCCGGGATGGACCAGCGACCCGGCCTGGATCGGGCCTGGCTAGGCGAAGAGCGCGGCCACGAACGCGTCCGGATCGAACGGGATGAGGTCCCCGACGGCCTCGCCCACCCCGACGAACCGCACCGGGATCTTGAGCGCATCCTCGATGGCGAAGACGATCCCTCCCTTCGCCGTCGAGTCGAGCTTGGTCAGCACGATGCCGGTCAACCCGACGGCCTCGTGGAACGCCCTCGCCTGCGCCAGGCCGTTCTGACCGGTCGTCGCATCGAGCACGAAGATCGTCTCGGGCTCGGCCCCCGGCAATCGCTTGTCGATGATCCGCCGGACCTTGGACAGCTCGTCCATCAGGTTCGAGCGCGTGTGGAGGCGGCCCGCGGTATCGGCGATGACGAGGTCAGCGCCACGGGCGACGGCCGCATCGAGTGCGTCATAGACGACGGCTCCGGGGTCGGCACCGGGGGCATGCGCGACCATCGGGACGCGGGCACGCTCGGCCCAGATCCGCAGCTGGTCGATGGCGGCGGCACGGAAGGTGTCGGCCGCGGCAAGGATGACCGACCGGCCTTCGCCCGCGTAGCGGCTCGCCAGCTTGCCGATGGTCGTCGTCTTGCCGGTCCCGTTCACGCCGACGACGAGGATGACCGCAGGGCTCCCCGCGATCGGCGACCGTGGACTCCACTCCAGGTCACGGACGACGAGAAGCGCAGCGAGCTCCGCGCGGATGGCGGCCTCCGGGCCGCCGGCATCGCGACGTCGGCGAGCGCGCTCGACCAGGTCGATGGCGAGCGCGGCCCCGACATCGCCCGCGATGAGCGTCTCTTCGACGTCGTCCCATGAAGGACCCTCGCCATCGCCGGTCCCCAGGAAACCGCGCAGCCGCGACATGAAGCCGCCCCGAGTCCGTTCGAGGCCCGCGTCGAGCGCGACCGCCACCGATGGCGGGTCCGCGGCCACCGCCGGTGGCGGCTCGGCGACCCTTGGCATTTCGATGGTCGGTGCGGGCTCGATGACCGGGGGCAGCTCCACGACGAGCCGGCCCGGCTCCCGGACCGGCGCGACGGGAGGTGGCTCGACTTCGACCGGATCGTCGAAGTCGGCGGGATCCGGCTCCCAGTCCGTCCCGACCTCCTCGGGTAGGACCTCGGTGGGCGCGACGGGGTCGGCTGCCGCCGTCTCCGGGGCGGGTTCCTCGTGTCGGCGACGCCAGAACGGCATGGACTTCGGCTAGCCGGCCACGGCCAGGTCGCCGGCATCGCGGGCGGCGATGGCCTGCGCCTCGTCCAGCCGGAGGCTGATCACCCGGCTGACCGAGTCGTCGCCGACGGTCACGCCATACAGCGCATCGGCCGCCTCGATGGTCCCCCGGTTGTGGGTGATCACGATGAACTGGGTCTCGCCCGCCAGGCTGCGGAGCGCGTCGGCGAAGCGTCCGATGTTCGCTTCATCGAGCGCCGCATCCACCTCGTCGAGCACGCAGAACGGGACCGGCCGAACCTCGAGCATGGCGAACAGGAGGGCGACCGCCGTCAGCGCCCGTTCACCGCCCGACAGCATCGCGAGCGCCTGCGCCTTCTTGCCCGGCGGCCTCGCGACGATCTCGATCCCCGTGGCGCCGAGATCGGACGGGTCCGTCAGCGAGAGCCTCGCCAACCCGCCGCCGAACAGCTGCTCGAACCGACTGGTAAAGGCCGTTTCGAGCGCCTGGAACGTCGTCCTGAACCGATCGGCGATCATCGTGTCGAGCTCGGCGATGAGATCGCGCGTCCGGATGATCGCCGTGCCCAGATCGGCAGCCTGCGTCTCGAGCGTCTCGAGCCGCGTCCGCAGCGCGGCATACTCATCGACCG
>DASYJV010000122.1:0-8102 GCA_035996105.1 Candidatus Limnocylindrales bacterium
CGGCATCTGCACGATCGACAGCAGCGAATCCAGGCCACCGAGATGCTTGGACGGGATTGGGACGCCGATGACCGGGAGGACTGTCTTGGACGCCATCATCCCCGGCAGATGTGCCGCGCCGCCGGCGCCGGCGATCACGACGAGGATGCCGCGGCCGGCCGCTTCCTCTGCATAGCGGAAGAGGCGATCGGGGGTCCGATGCGCGGAGACCACCTTGAGCTCGGACGGCACGCCGAGCTCGTCGAGGATCGCCACGGCGGCTTCGAGGGTCGGGAAGTCGGACCGGCTGCCGCCGACGATGCCCACCACCGGACCGTCGCGTCGAGGCACGTCTCTCATCGATCGTCCTCCGTGATCGCGTCGTCTGCCCAATGGAGCGACAGCACGGCGGTCCGTGCCCGGCCGAGCGCCACGTCGAGATCGGCACCGAGGGCCGTCACGTGCCCCATCTTGCGGCGTTCGAACACGCGTCGTTTGTCGTAGAGGTGGACGTGGACCGCCGGGTCCGCCAGCGCCGCAGCCGCGCCGAGCAGCCGAGCCTCCCGCCGGGGACCGCTCCCCAGCAGGTTGACCATCGCCGTCGGCCCGTGGGCGGCGGTCGAGCCGAGCCCGAGACCGCAGATGGCGCGGATGTGCTGCTCGAACTGTGAGGTCGCAGCGCCCTCGATGGTCCAGTGGCCAGAGTTATGGACCCGCGGCGCCAGCTCGTTGACGACGAGCGACCCGTCGCGCATCAGGAAGAGCTCCGCGGTGAGCGTGCCGCAAAGGTCCATCGCCGTCGCCAGGCGGAGGCCGATCGCCTCGGCCGCGCGGCTGACCGCCGGGTCGACCGGTGCCGGCGCCACCGATTCGACCAGGATCCCCGCGTCGTGGACGTTGCGCGCGATCGGGAAGGTGGCGACCTCGCCGTCGATCGAGCGCGCGACGATGATCGACAGCTCGGCGATGAAGACGAGCTCCCGCTCGGCGAGGAGCGCCTCGCCCTCGCGCAGTCCGAGTCGCTCCCAGGCGCGCGGCAGCTCACCAAGCCCCGCGATCCGGATCTGCCCCCGGCCGTCGTAGCCACCGATCGGGACCTTGAGCCGGATCGGCAGGCCGAGGTCGGCGGCCGCGTCTTCCGCTTCGGCGAGCGTCTCGATCTCGCGCCATGGCGCGACCCGGACACCTTCGGCCTCGAGGAACCGACGCTCGGCGAGGCGGTCCTGGGTCACGACCAGAGGGAGCCGGCCGGGCCTGACCGGGGTGCGGGCCTGGACCAGCTCGACGACCTCGGCCGCCACGTGCTCGAGCTCGTAGGTCAGCACGTCGCTGAGGTCGGCCAGCCGCATCGCCGCCCCGACGTCATCGTAGGAGCCGATCACCACGACATCGGCGACGGCCGCGGCGGGGCAATCCGGGTCCGGATCGAGCACGGCGATCCGGTAGCCCATCGCCCGCGCGGCGAGGGCGAGCATGCGGCCCAGCTGGCCGCCGCCGAGGATGCCGATGACGGCGGGCGGGGCGATCGGCGACGTGGATGCGGTCGGTACCATCCTCCCGAGTGTAGGGCGCCCGTCCCCGCGCGAGTGACCCGCGCGCTCCGCTAGCATCCGCGGATGACCCAGCCGACGCCGCTCATCCTCGACGTGGACACCGGGATCGACGACAGCCTCGCGCTCCTCTATGCCGCCGGTTCCCCCGACGTCGAATTCGTGGCGGCGACCTGCCTGTCGGGCAACATCGATGCGGAGCAGGTCGGGATCAACACCCGGGCCGTCCTCGAGCTGGCGGGCCGGAGCGACATCGAGGTCGCGATGGGCCGCACCATCCCCCTCGTGCGGCCGCTCGAGACGACGCCGGAGACCCATGGTCCGCAGGGGCTCGGGCACGCCGAGCTGCCGCCACCGTCGCGACCGATCTCGAACCGCCACGCGGTCGATCTCATCCTCGAGGAAGCCCGGCGACGGCCGGGCGAGATCACGCTGGTCACCCTCGGCCCGCTGACGAACCTCGCCATCGCCGTCCTGCGCGAGCCGGCGCTCCCCCGCCTGCTCAAGGCCTACGCCCTGATGGGCGGCGCCTATGGGGTTTCGGGTAACACGACCCCGACGACCGAGTGGAACATCCATTGCGATCCGGAGGCAGCGAAGATCGTCTTTCGGGCCTGGGCGGACGCGCGCGCGAACGACCCGACGATCGACCGTCCCCTCGCACTCGGGCTCGACGTGACCGAGCAGGCCCGCATCCTTCCCGAGGATGTCGTCCGGCTGGCGCGGCGCGCCGGCAGCACTCCGGACGACTCGCTCGTGCTCGCCCGCGGCGAGGACCCGATGCAGGCGACCCGCTCGGTGGCGAGCAAGCCGATCGTCCGCTACGTGGCCGACGCGTTGCGGTTCTACATGGAGTTCCATGCCCGCTACGACGGCTTCTACGGCGCCTTCATCCACGACCCGCTCGCGGTCGCCGCGGCGCTCGACCGCACGCTCGTCACGACCGAGCCGCTCTACGTCGACGTCGAGACGCGCGGCGAGATCACGGCTGGGATGACCGTCGCCGACCGGCGCCGACTGACCGGCAAGGAGCCGAACCTCGATGTCGCGCTGAAGGCGAACGTGCCGGAGTTCCTGGACCGCCTCATGGAGCGCGTCGGCGGGCTGGCGGCGGGCACCCCGAACGTGGCACGCTAACCGGGGGAGTGGAGCGGCCGGCGTCGCCGGTCGAGGTTGACAGGAGGGACCGATGAGTTGGGGCCGCTTCGATACGCGGACGATCGTGCTCATCCCGATCGCGATCGCGATCAACATCGTGCTGGGCCAGACGGTCGGCGCCGCGCTCAAGATCCCGATCTATCTCGATTCCATCGGCACGATCCTGGTCGGCGTGCTGGCCGGGCCGATCCCCGGTCTGGTGACGGGGTTGCTGGCCAACCTGATCTGGACCTATGTGCTGCCGGCGCCATTCCATAGCGACTACGCCGCCCCATTCGCGGTCGTGGCCGCGGAGATCGGCTTCGTCTCGGGCGTCCTGGGGCAGATCGGCTGGTTCCGAAGCCGCCCGAACACGCCGCCCGGACACCTCGTCGTCGGCGCCGTGATCGTCGCCGCGGTGCTGCTGGCGATCGGCTATTACGGATTCCTGCCGTTCTACACCGATGGGTCCTTCACCTTCCTCGGCGACACCGCGAAGGCCGGACCGTTCTTCACGATCCTTGGCTACCTGATCGGCATCGGCATCGTCCTCGCGATCGTCGGCCTGGCGGCGCTGCTGTTCGTGCGGCGCGACCTCGGCGTGGCGTACGTCGCGATCGGCGGGCTCATCTGCGGCATCGTCTCGGCGCTCATCTCGGCGCCGATCTCGGCGGTCGTCTTCGGTGGCGTGACCGGGTCCGGGACGGATCTCCTGGTGGCCGCCTTCCAGCAGGGCGGGTCGGACCTCCAGACCGCCGTCCTCAAACAGGGTCTGCTGTCCGATCCGATCGACAAGACCATCGAGTTCTTCATCGCCTTCGTGATCCTGCAGGCGCTGTCCCGACGCTTCGTGTCGCGCTTCCCGCAGGGCGAGAAGGCGGTCGGCCTGGAGGGCGCGTAGCGCTGGCGCCGTCGACCGGGGCGATCCTGGCCGACGATCTCGACCCCGCCGACGCCGAGCTGATCGGGCGGCTCGTGCCGTCCACGCCCAGCTGGTATCACCGCCTGAACCCGTTGACCAAGGCGATCATCGCGACCGTCGGCTCCGTCGGGGCGTTCGCGGCGGGCGGCTATGTCGGGCCGTTCGCGATCGCCCTCGTGATGTTCAACCTCGCCTACCAGGCGGGGATCGTCCGGCAGCTTGTCCGCGTCTCGGCCCTGCTGACGCTGCCGATCGCGATCTCGGTCGTGCTCGTCAGCGTCTTCACCCGCGCCGGGACCACGGTGTTGTTCACCATCGGGCCGTTCGATGCGACCGCGGAAGGCGTCGACTTCGCGGGCCAGACCCTGGTCCGGCTGTTCGCGATCTCGCTGTCGATCGGGCTGTTCGTGATGACCACCGACCCGCGCGCCTTCGTCTTCGATCTCGAACGTCGCGGGGTGTCACCGCGGGTCGCGTTCGTCGCCGTGGCCACCATCGAAGCCGTCCCCGCCCTCGTCGAACGAGCCGGGGTCATCGGCGAAAGCCAGCGGGCGCGCGGCCTCGACACGGAGGGCAGCATCCGGGCCCGGCTGCGGGGGATCCTGCCGCTCGTCGGGCCGGTGATCATCGGCGCCCTGACCGATGTCGAGGAACGCAGCCTGGCCCTGGAGTCGCGGGCATTCAGCCGACCGGGCCGGCGACACCTCTTGTGGGCCATGCCCGACGCACCGTGGGAACGCTGGCTGCGCTGGGGGCTCCTTGCGCTGCTGGTGGCGACCGCGGTGGCCAGGCTCACCGGCAGGATCTGAGCGGGCATGCTGCGACTGCAGGGGGTCGGCTATCGATACGCGGGCTATGCCGCGGAGGTGCTCCACGACGTCGACCTGACGCTCGGCGACGGCGAGATCGTCGGCGTGGTCGGCGCCAACGAGGCCGGCAAGTCGACGCTCTGCCTGGTCGCCTCCGGGCTCGCCCCGGGGTCGATCCGCGGAAGCCTCACGGGGACGGTCACGATCGATGGCGTCGACATGGCCGGGCGCCCGCTGTTCGAATTCTCGACCCGCGTCGGGATCGGCTTCCAGAACCCCGCGACGCAGCTCTCCGGCGTCACGGGTTCCGTCTTCGAGGAGGTCGCGCTCGGGCCGATGAACCTGGGGCTCACGGCTCGAGAGACGGTCGAGCGGACCAAGACCGCGCTGGCGACCCTTGGCATCGGGGACCTGGCGGAACGGCAGCCCCGGCGACTCTCCGGTGGCCAGGCCCAGCTGGTGGTGATCGCGTCGTTGCTCGCCATGCGACCGGCCCACCTCGTCCTGGACGAGCCGACCGCCCAGCTCGATCCGGAGGGTACCCGGCTGGTCGGCGAGGCACTTCGACGGTTGGCCGGCTCCGGGACGGCGCTGCTCATCGCCGAGCACAAGACCGACCTTCTCGCCGGATTGTGCAGCCGGGTCGTGGTCATCGATGCCGGGCGGATCGCGCTGGACGGTCCCGCCCACGATGTCCTGGCCGACGCGCGGCTCGAGACCCTCGGCGTCGAGCCGCCATCGCGGGTCCGGCTCACCCGGGCGCTCGCCGAGCGCGGTCTGGATCCCCATCTCGTCGGCGCCATCGAGGGATCCGATCCGGTCGTTGCGCCGAAGGGCGTGGCATGACCTCGCTCGGATTCGAGGGCGTCGGCTTCGTCTATCCGGACGGGACCCGCGCCCTGACGGGGGTGGACCTGGTCATCGGTTCGGGCGAATGCGTGGCGATCGTCGGGCAGAACGGGAGCGGCAAGTCAACGCTCGTCCGCCATCTCGACGGATTGCTCCGACCGTCGGAGGGCCGCGTCCTGCACGACGGCGAAGACATCCTCACGACACGGGTGGCGGCGCTGGCCGCGCGCGTCGGGATCGTCTTCCAGAACCCGGACCGCCAGATCTTCGCGGGCAAGGTCCGCGCCGAGGTCGAGTTCGGGCCGAGGATCCTGGGCCGACCCGGCGCGCTCGCCGCGGCATCCGCGGCCGCCGCACTCGATGCGGTCGGGCTGGCGGATCTCGCCGACACCAACCCCTACGACCTCGGGTATTCACGCCGCAAGCTGCTGACCGTCGCATCGATCCTCGCGATGGAGACGCCGGTCGTCGTCCTCGACGAACCGACGACCGGACAGGACGCGCGCGGCGTCGTCCGGATCCAGCGGCTCATCGCCGACCTGTACGCCCACGGGCGGACGATCGTCGCCATCAGCCATGACATGCGCTTCGTGGCTGAGACCTTCGAGCGAGTCGTCGTGATGGGCGACGGGCAGGTCCTGCTCGATGGGTCGCCCGCCGAGGTCTTCGCCGAGCCCGCCTGGCCCACGCTGGCCGCCACCTATCTCGAGCCGCCGCTGGCCCCACGGATCGGGGCGCGCCGGGGGCTCGGTCCGACGCCCACCGAGGCATCCCTGGTCGAGGCGCTGGCGGCTCGGCCCGACTGACGCGGGCGCGGGTCGTTCGGCTCTACGCGGTGAGGGCGACCTCGTGGACCTGGCCGTCGACGATCCGCCAGGCGCGAACGCTCGGTCCGCCGGTCGCGCGGTCGATCTCGTCCTCGCTCAACGAGACCAGGAGGTAGAGCGCGTCCGGGTAGAAGGCGAGCCCGATATCCGTAGGAGACGGAGCGGCCGGCGAATGGGTGTGCGAATGGACGATGCCCCAGAAGACCTCGTCGGCATCGTCCGTCTCGACCGTCAGGCGGTAGAGGTCCTGCGGGTCGATCTCGTAGCGGTACGGGGAGGCCGCCTTGTTGCGCGTCGGCACGTACCGTGTCGCGGTCCCGCCGGCGGCCGCCGGGGCATCGCCGATCACGAGTCCGCATGCCTCGTTCGGATATTCGGATCGCGCCTGGGCGACGATCGCCTCGCGGATCGCCACCGGCAGCGCCGCCCTGGCTGGCCCTGGGTGGGAGCTCACCACCAGTTCACGCCGCCTTCGAGGGCCTCCTCCATCTCGTCGAGGTTCGTCGAGAAGGTGCCGGCCGACAGGTACTTCCAGCCGCCGTCGGGGAGGAGCGCGACGATCGTCCCGCTGGTCATCTCGCTGGCCACCCGGGCCGCCGCCACGAGCACCGCGCCGCACGACGGCCCGGCGAAGATGCCCTCGCGGAAGACCAGCTCGCGCAGCGCCGCGATGGCCTCCCGGTTCGAGACGAGATATTTCGTGTCGATCAGGCTGGGGTCGAGGATCTCCGGGATGAAGCCGTCGTCGAGCGAGCGGAGGCCCTGGACCAGCTCACCTGGGAGTGGCTCGGCGGCCACGATCCGGACACCCGGCTTGTGCTCGTGCAGGTAGCGCGAGACGCCCATCAGGGTGCCGCCGGTCCCCAGGCCCGCGACGAAGACATCGATCTCCGGGCAGTCACCCAGGATCTCCGGTCCGGTGGTCTCGTAATGGGCCTGCGGGTTCGCCGGGTTGCCGTACTGGTAGGGCATCACGAACCGCTCGTCCTTGCTGACGAGGTGCTTGGCCAGGGCGATCGCGCCGTTGCTCCCCTGCGAGCCCGGCGAGTCGATCACCTCGGCCCCGAACAGTGCCGCCATCTGGCGCCGCTCGTTTGTGACGTTGTCGGGCATGACCAGCGCGACGCGATAGCCCTTGCGCCGGCCGATCATGGCCAGCGCGATCCCGGTGTTGCCGGAGGTCGGCTCGAGGATGATCGAATCCTCGCGGAGACGGCCCCGCGCCTCGAGATCCTCGATCAGGTAACGGGCGACCCGGTCCTTGACCGACCCCGTCGGGTTGAGCATCTCGAGCTTGGCGTAGATGCGGACGGCCGGGTTGGGCGACATGCGCGGGATCTCGACCAGCGGGGTGTGGCCGATCGCCTCGAGGATGTCCCCGTACCGCCCCCCGTGCGGGACGAGCGCTTCGTGCGCATGCGCGTGCTGGTGCTCGGCTTCGTGCAGCCGCCTTGGGACGGCCATGCCAGTCAGCCGCCGGCCATCGCCGGGAGGAGGCGGACCTCGTCGGCTGGGGTGACCGGCGTGTCCAGGCCATCGAGATAGCGGACGTCCTGGCCGTTGACGTAGACGTTGACGAAGCGATTGAGGTCGCCGTCGCCGGTCAGCAGCTGGCTGCCGAGCGACGGGTGCCGTTCGACGAGCGCATCGACGACCGCGCGGATCGAGTCGCCCTCGAGCTCGAGGGACTTGGCGCCACCCACGTTCGGGCGCAGGACCGCGGGGATGAAGACCGTGCTCATGCGCGTGCGTCCGGGGAGACCTTGCCGGCCGCGCCGCTCATCGACATCGCGAACGGCACGTCGGCTCCGACGCTGTCGACCTGCAGCGGTCGACCCGCCTTGCGCGCCTCGACCGCGGCGTCCGAGCAGACCGGGCAGTTCGGGTCGCGACGCAGCTTCAGCTCGGTGAACTCGGTCTCGAGGGCATCGAACAGGAGGAGCCGGCCGGAGAGCGTGTTGCCGATCCCGAGCAGGACCTTGAGGGCCTCGTTGGCCTGGAGCAGGCCCAGGATCCCGGGCACGACGCC
>DASYJV010000123.1:0-12447 GCA_035996105.1 Candidatus Limnocylindrales bacterium
GTCGGTGGTCGCGGTGACGAGCGTCACGGGCTCCGAGGCGAACGAGACGATCCCGACGCGGACCCCGGCGGGGAGCTGATCGATGAATGACAGCGCGGAGGCCTTCGCGGCATCGAGTCGGGTCGGCGAGACGTCGGTCGCCCGCATCGAGCCCGACACGTCCATGGCGAGGATGACCGTGGCGTCTTCCCGCGGCGTCGCGACGACCATCGTCGGGCGCGCCAGGCCGATGAGCAGCGCCGCGATCGCGCCCAGGTAGAGGGCGGCCGGGAGATGCCGTCGCCACGATGGGCGACGCGGGACCAGGTTGGCGAGCAGCGCGAGGTTGGTGAAGCGGACCGCGTACTGGCTGCGGCGGCGCTGTGCCCAGAGATAGAAGCCGATGACGATCGGGATCAGCAGGAGCCCGAGCAGCATCTGTGGCGCGAGGAAGTTCATGCGTGTCGTCCTGTTCGGTCGGGGGTGCGGGTGAAGCCCCGCGCGAGCGCGGGCAGCCACGGGCCATCGGTCGTGAGCCGCAGGTGGCGGACGGCGAGGCGGCTGAAGGCCGTTGCCAGCGACGCTCGGTCGGCCGAGGCTGCGGCATCGAACGCGGAGCGCAACCGTCGATCGCCGGTGTCGACGCGCAGCGTCCGCCCTGTCTCCGGGTCGATGAGCGTCAGCTCGCCGACGTCGACGAGGGCGTCCTCGCGCGGATCGGTGATCTCGAGGGCGATGACGGCGTGCCGTCCCGCGACCTCGGTGAGGGCCGGGACCCAGTCGCGCGGACCGCGGAAGTCGGAGACGATCACGACGACACCGGGCGTCGTGCGGATGGCACGGACGATCCCCAGTGCCCCGTTCGGCGAGGTTTCGCCGCCGCCGGCTTCGGGTGGTTCAGCGGCCAGCGATCGCAGGAGACCGAGCATGCCGCGGCTGCCGCCGGCGGGTGGCGAGACGACCTCGCGGCCGGCACCGAACGTCACGACACCGAGGCGATTGCCGCGTCGTGCCGCGAACCGTCCGACGACCAGCGCCGCGCCCTCGGCCACGTCGGCCTTGCGTCGATCGGCCGTCCCGAAGTGCATCGAGGGGGAGTGGTCGAGCAGGATCCAGGCGGTCAGCTGCCGGTCCGGCACCTCCTCGCGGACCTGCGGCACCAGCGTCCGGGCCGTGGCGTTCCAGTCGATCCGCCGCACGTCGTCACCCGGCTCATACGGGCGGATGCGGTCCAGCTCCAGACCCGTGCCGTGCCCGAAACCCAGGTGGTCGCCGGTCATCCGGCCACCGACCCGCCGGTCGAGCGAGAGCTCGAGCTGGCGGACCAGCCGGTCGGCGATGGGACCGGGGCCGGGTCGGGCAGGGGAGCGGTCTCGCCGGCCGATCCGGGCGAGGTCGGGTGTCGGACGCAGCGGACGGTCGCGGGGGACCGTCACGCGGTCGGCTCCGCGGCCATCTCGATCCGTGGCGCGGGCACCAGCTCGAGGACGCGACCGATGATCGTGTCGGCGTTCACCCCATCGGCCAGCGCGGCGTAGCTCAGGACGAGGCGGTGGCGCAGGACGTCGGGAGCGAGGGCGATGACGTCGGCCGGCAGCGCGTAGCGGCGCCCGTGGAGGAGCGCCATCGCGCGAGCACCGTGGACGAGGTTGATCGACCCGCGCGGGCTGGCGCCGTACGAAACGTAGCCCTCCAGCTCGGGCGCGCCCCAGTAGGTGAGGCGCCGGGTCGCTTCCACGAGCGCGACCGCGAAGCTGATGATCCGCGGGTCGACGTAGACCTCCGCGACGTTCGCCTGGAGGCGGAGCAGACCGGCCGTGTCGAGGATCTCGCGTGGCTGCTGGCTCGGGGTCAGTGATCGAACGACGATCTGGGCCTCGTCGGACGGGTTCGGATAGTCGAGCAGGATCTTGAGCATGAAGCGATCGACCTGGGCCTCGGGGAGGGGATAGGTCCCCTCGGCCTCGATCGGGTTCTCCGTGGCAAGGACGAGGAACGGGGTCGGGACCTTGAAGGTCTCGTGGCCGATCGTGACCTGGTGCTCCTGCATCACTTCGAGCAGTGCCGACTGCACCTTGGCCGGAGCCCGGTTGATCTCGTCGGCGAGGAGGAAATTCGCGAAGACGGGTCCCTGTTCGACATCGAACCCGCCCTTGTCCGGGCGATAGATGCGGGTCCCGACGAGATCCGACGGCATGAGGTCCGGCGTGAACTGGATGCGCTTGAACGAGCCGCCGAGGACCTCGGCCAGGGTCTTGATCGTGAGCGTCTTGGCCAGACCCGGCACGCCCTCGAGCAGCAGATGGCCGCCGGACAGCAGGCCGACCAGGATCCGCTCCAGCATCGCGTCCTGGCCGACGATCACCCGTCGGATCTCGAACAGGATGGCCTCGGCCGTCGCGCGCGGATCTGCCGGGTCGGGAAGGGCGTGGAGGTCCGTGGCGGCGGAGGTCTGGGACGTCGGGGTCCGGTCGGTCATGTCGATCTCCGAAGGGTCGAGGGCCGGCGTGCGGCCGGGTGGGTGTGCGTCCCCCGACGTTCGCGGAGATTCCTGAGGCCCGTCTGAGAAGCCTTCCCCCACCTGGCTAACGATTCGAAACCCGGCGACGACGCGACCGCGTCGGACCGGGCGGGGCGCCGGTCAGTGCTCGGCCGCGACGGTCAGTGCTCGGTGGCGCCGGTGAACGTCCAGCCGTCCACCCGGATGGCGGGCACGACGACGCCTCCCAGGAAGCCTTTGAGCGTCTTGCGTTCGCTGCCGACCGCCACCGTTCCGGCCAATGCGGCGAGATAGCTCTGCGTGTAGCGCAGGTTCCTGACCGGCCCGACGATCTTGCCGCCCTCGACCAGGAACGTTCCGTCCCGGGTCATCCCGGTGACGATGGCGAGCTTCGGGTGGACCGGGTTCGTGTAATGGAAGCGGGTCACGAGCAGCCCCCGGTCGAGGCCGGCCAGCAGGTCCTCGCGTGACGACGTCCCGGGCTCCATCAGCATGTTGAGCGGGAACGGGCCCCAGGGGTTCGGAGCGGGAAGACCATGGCCGGTCGAGGCGACTCCTGCTCGCGCCGCGGTCTGGGAGTCGTAGACGACCTGCCGACAGACGCCCCGCTCGACGAGCTCGACTCGCTGCTTCGCGACGCCCTCGTAGTCGAACGAGAGCGGCAGGCCGCGAGGGTCGCTCCCGTCGTCGACGATCGTCACGAGCTCGCTGCCGATGCGCTTGCCGGGCTCGAAGAAGCTGCGCTCCTCCTCGACGGCGAGCGCCGAGAACCCGAGATACCCGAGCATGTCGAGCAGGTCGACGACCGCGTATTCCTCGAGGACGACCGGGTAGTCGCCGGGCTCGATCGAGACCGCGTCTGTCGTCGCGCGGGCCTTGCCGGCCGCTTCACGACCGAGTGCCGCGGCGTCGATGGTCGAGGCGTCGACGGCGGCGGACTCCGCGTAGCCGCTCCCACCGCCGGGACCCATCGAGACCGTGATGAGCTGGGATGTGGTCCTCGTCTCCGCCGCTCGGACCCCGTTCGAGTTGGCGATCGCCATCGTCTCCGTCCCGGTCGCGAACGAGCCGTAGGCCGTCACGCCCGCATCGTCGGCCGCGCCGATGACCGCGCGCGCCGCCTCGGCCCGGAATTCGGGGCTCGCATCCGCGGTGGTCGGGCTGTACGCGGCCGCGTGGTGGTGGATCTCGGTCGGATCCGGCAGCCCCGCCCAGTCGTCGAGCTCCTCCACCACCCGCGCGATCTCCGTGGCGTGCGCGGCGAGCCGGCGCAGCCCCTCGGCATCCGTTCGGCCGGACGAGGCGACCCCGATCCGACCGCCGCGCGCGACACGCAGGTTGATGGTGACGTTGGTCTCGGCGACGTTCTGGTGGATCTCGCTGTTGGCGAACCGCGTCAGTGCCGAATCGTCGGCCATCACCAGGACCTCGGCCTCGGTCACGCCGTCGCCCAGCGCCTGCGCGAGGGCGGCCTGGGCCAGTGCGAGGGCATCGCCTGCGCGGTCGTCGTTCACGTGCCGCGCCCTACCACTTGCCGACGCCGACCTGGACGTTCCGGAACCGCGCACCCGAGACGGCATGTCCGACGTGCCCGGTCTGACCAGGCTCGCCCTTGCCGCAGTTCGGTGTCCCGAGCATGACGTAGCTCGATTCATCGCCGACCGCGTCGCAGCCGCGCCAGAACTCGTAGGTGATCCCGGTGTAGGTCGGGTTCTTGAAGAGCCGGCCCTTCCTGCCACCCTTGATCTCGTAGGCGACCTCGGTCGCGAACTGGAAGTTCAGCCGTCGATCGTCGATCGACCAGGATCGATTGGAGGCGAGGTAGAGGCCGTCGTCGGTGTCCGCGACGATGTCGTCGAGGCTCATCCCGGGCTTCGGCAGCAGGTTGATGTTGGTCATCCTGATGAGCGGGATGCGGTTCCAGCCGTCGGCCCGCATCGCGCCCCCGCTCTGGCGCCCGATCCGCGGCGCGGTCTCGCGGCTCGACAGGTAGCCGACGAAGATCCCGCCCTTGACCAGCGGCACGGCCTGCGCCGCGACACCCTCGTCGTCCCACCCGAACGTGCCCATCCCGCCCGGCGCGGTCGCGTCGGCGACGATGTCGATGAGGTCGGAGCCGTAGCGGAACCCCTCGGTCAGCTTGTCCGGCGTGAGGAAGCTCGTCCCGGCGTACGACGCCTCCGTCCCGAAGACACGGTCGAGCTCGGTCGGATGACCGCACGACTCGTGGACCTGGAGGTAGAGCTGACTCGGGTCCAGGATGATGGTCATCCGTCCCGACGGACACTGGGGCGCGGTCAGCAGGGCGACGGCCTCCTCGGCCAGCGGCTCGGCATGGTCGGCCAGGGCGAGCCCGCGGATCAGCTCGTAGCCGCCGCCGCCCCAGCCGCCGCCGGAATCCGGGTAGCTCCGGCGCTGGTGCTCGTCGCCATCGATGGCATTCGTCTCGATCCCGGACCCGACGTGGGTGATGACCTGTTCGGTCAGGCTGCCATCCGTCGCCGCGAAGGTCTTCCACTCCCGCTGGGCGTTGTAGCTCGATTCGGTGAAGGCGATGCCCTTGACCCGCTGCGCAGCCCGGTCCGCCGCCAGCAGGTCGGCGATCTTCGTCTCCAGCGGCACCTCGAAGGGGTCCTCCACGAGCGGGGTCTCGTAGGTGCCGCGCGCGGCCGGCCGCTCGTCGAGTCGGGTCTGGTGACGGAGGGCGGTGGCGCTCGCCCGAGCGATCCGGACCGCCTCGGCTGCGACGCGATCGGCCTCGGTCATGGTCAGGATGTGCGAGGCCGCGAAGCCCCAGGCCCCGTCGACGAGGACGCGAACACCGAACCCCTCGCTTTCGCCTGACGCGACGCCCTCGACCCGCCCGCTCTTGATCGCGATGCTCTCGTCGACCCGGCGGACGACCCGTATATCGGCGTAGCTCGCGCCACGGGCGGAGGCCGTGTCGAGGGCTCGCTGAGTCAGGTCCTGCATCGCGCGGCGGAGCCTAGCAGAGGGGTCTGGTGCGGTCATGTGGGGTAGTCGCCCTAAGGTCCGGTACTGATACCCGGGGGTCCGGCCGAGGGCGTCCGCTACACTCCGCGCGTGACACGACCCGGCGCGCCGGCGCGCGGCCACTTCATCGCCATCGAAGGGCCGGACGGCGCCGGCAAGACGACCCAGGCGTCGGCCCTTGCGGGGCATCTGCGCGCGATCGGCGTCGACGTGCTCATGACCCGCGAACCGGGCGGCACACGTCTTGGAGAGCGGCTCCGCGACGTGTTGATGGCGCGCACCCTTTCCGACGTGCCGAACGATCCGTTGACCGACGCCCTGCTGTTCAACGCGGCGCGGCGGCAGCTCGTGACGGAGGTCATCCGCCCGGCACTCGTATCGGGACGGACGGTCCTCTGTGCCCGCTTCGCCGATTCGACCCTGGCCTACCAGGGCTTCGGCGGCGGTGTGTCGCTGGAGCGTCTCCTGACCATCGAGGCGGTCGCCACCGATGGACTCAAGCCCGACCTCACGATCGTGCTCGATCTGCCGGCCGAGGAGGGCCTGGCGCGAAAAGCGTCCGACGACCTGACCCGTTTCGAGACCGAGTTCGATCTGGCCTTTCACCAGCGGGTCCGGGCGGGCTTCCTGGCCCTCGCCGCCGCCGATCCCGGGCGGTTCGCGATCGTCGACGCGAGCCGGCCTGCCGAGGAGGTGACCAGCGCCGTGGCGGCGATCGCGGATGATCTCCTCGGGAGGGATGAACCGGAACGCGCCCCCGTGCGTACCTGAACGATCAGTCGGGCGCAGCCACCCCGCTGCCCACCGTCCCGCGACCCTCGGCCCGCGCGCGCGCCAACCCGGCGGTGGCGGCGGCGATGAGCTCGGACGAATCGGTCCCGTCAGCCGGGAATCGAGCGACGCCGGCGGAAACCGTGATGGATCGCCCCGCGAGCGGTGGGAGCGCCGCGATCCCCTCGAGGATGCGCATCGCCACCATGGTCCCGGCCGACCCCGGGGCGACCAGGACGAATTCGTCGCCGCCGATGCGCCCGACCGTATCGACCAGTCGGACCGACTCCGAAAGGACCGAAGCGACGCGCCTGAGGACGTCGTCGCCCGCTTCGTGGCCGGCCTCGCGATTGGTCGCCTGGAAGTCGTCGACATCGAACATCGCGAACGACACCTCGCTCCCCTGTCGGGCCGCGCGCGCGAGCTCGAGCTCGAGCATCCGGCCGATCGTGCGCTCGTTGGCGAGCCCGGTCAGCGGATCCGTGTGGGCCATCCGCTCGAACCATTCCGAGCGTTCGGCGGCCGTCGAGGCGAGCCGGGCCCGGTCGACGGCGAGGGCGGCCAGGGCCGCCAGGGCCGTGAGCACCTCGCGTTCCGTTGCGTCGACCGCGTGCGGAGCGGGCCAGCTGAAGCCCATCGACCCGAGCACGGTCTCGACGCCTGCGCTCGACACGATCAGCGGGAGGTAGGCGCCGACGAAGCTCGTCCCATCGGCGGCGGTCCCTTCGCGGTCGAACGTCGAGACGCGCGAGGTCGCCGCGGTGCTGAATGCGTCGGCCGGGTCGGCGACCTCGGTCGCCAGGCTCGTCAGGGCGGCGCTGTCCAGCCCGTGCGATGCCGCGAACTGGAGCCCGGGCCGGTCCGGATCGGACAGGAAGATCGCCCCCATCGCGGGGCGAAGCCCGGTGACGGCTGCCGCGAGGACGCCTTCGAGGGCCGTCTCGAGGATCGGGGCGTCGGCCACCGCCTCGATCGCGGCAGCAAGGGACGCACGCGCATCGCGGGTCTGTTCGTCGGTCGACACGAGGGCACTCCTGGACGCGATCGGATGGCGGGGCCGCATCGTACACCCGCCCGAGCCGGGCTCAGCCGCGAGATACGTTGACCACGGTCGCTCCGGCCGTCGATACTCCGCGAGTGAAGCTCGTCGTCGCCATCGTCCACAGCGAGGACGCCGGGGCACTCGTCAACGCCCTGCTCGACAAGGAATTCCGGGCGACGCGTCTGCAGAGCTCGGGCGGATTCCTCAAGCAGTCCAACGCGACGATCATCCTCGGCGTCGAGGATGCTGACGTCGACGAGGTGATCGGCATCGTCCGGACGAACTGCACGTCGCGCACCCAGGTCGTGAACCCGATGCCACCGATCATGGAGCCCGGCGAGTTCTTCATGCCCTACCCACTCGAGGTGGAGGTCGGCGGCGCCACGGTGTTCGTGATGCCGGTGGAGCGGTTCGAGCGCCTTTGAGCCCCATCCGCCCGGACATCGTCGATTGCTGGATGTTCCGCGTGGGTCGAACGGCACGTGACGTCGAGCACACGGAGGTGCTCCTGATCCGGCGATCGCCCGGCCGGATCCTGCCCGGACTGTGGCAATGCGTCTCCGGATCGGTCGAGCCTGGCGAGCGGGTCGCCGAGGCGGCCATCCGCGAGCTCGACGAGGAGACCGGGTTCGGCGCCCTCGACATCGAAGCGTTCTACGACCTCGATCTCGTCAACCAGTTCCATGAGCCATCGGTCGACGGCATCGTGACCGCCGCGGTCTTCGCCGTCCGCCTTCGACCGGGCGCCGAGCCCCGGCTCTCCGATGAGCACGACGAGGCGCATTGGCACGACATCGACGAGGCGCACCAGCAGGTCATCTGGCCGGGCTACCGCACCGCCATCGAACGGATCCGGGACGATCTCTCCGAGCCTGAACGGGCGGGCTGGTTCGAGCTGACGCTCGGTGGTCAACGCGCCGGGATCGACCTCGGGCAGCCGAAGCTGACTCGCTGGTAGACTCGCCAGAGCGACGCCGCGACCTTGAGCCGCACACGGAGGGCCACGTGATCGACCGAACCGGGATGGCCTCCACGACCGACGCATCGAGTGCCGCGCAACGTCGTGTCTTCCACTCCAAGGTCGACACCATCCGTCCGACCTACGGCTTCGAGGACGTCTCGCTCGCGCCCGGCACCGACACCGTCGAACCGGCTGACGTCGACCTGGCACAGGTCTTCTGTGGCATCGACCTGGCGATCCCGGTCCTGGCGTCGGCGATGGACGCGGTCGTCGACGCGCGACTGGCCGGCGCGCTGGCGAAGCTGGGTGGTCTCGCCGTCCTGAATCTCGAAGGCGTCCAGACGCGCTACGACGAGCCGGACACGATCCTCGACCACATCGCGACCGCCGCGGACGACGAGGTCCACGGCCTGCTCGCTGAGGCGTACCAGGTGCCGATCCGTGAGGACCTCATCGCCCGCCGGCTGGAGGAGATCCACGCCACGGGCTCGAAGGCGGCCGTGGCGGCGACGCCGGGTGCGGCCAGGCGCTTCGGGCCGTTCTGCGCCGAGCATGGCGCGGACCTCTTCCTCGTCCAGAGCCAGGTCTCGTCGGCCCGCCACCTCGCCACCGGGTACGACCCGCTCTCGCTCTCCGAGTTCACCCGCTACATGCCGATCCCCGTGGCGGTCGGGAACACGACCAACGCCGAGGCCGCCTTCGCGCTGATGGAGCAGGGCGCCGCCGCGGTCTTCGTGGGGGTCGGGCCCGGGGCGGCCTGCACCACACGGGAGGTGCTCGGGATCGGTGTCCCGCAGGTCACCGCGATCAGCGATGTCGCCGCGGCACGCGATGCGTACCTCGCCGAGACCGGCCGATATGTGCCCGTCGTCGCCGATGGCGGGATGCGCCGCGGCGGCGAGCTGGCCAAGGCGATCGCGGCCGGCGCGGATGCGCTGATGCTCGGTTCCCCGCTGGCCCGCGCCGAGGAGGCACCGGGTCGTGGCACGAACTGGGGGATGGCCGCGCCGTCAGCGACGCTTCCGCGCGGCACGCGGATCAAGGTCGGGACCATCGGGACATTGGAGCGGATCCTGCTCGGACCGGCGCTCGTGACCGATGGCTCCGAGAACCTGGTCGGTGCGCTGCGCCAGTCGATGGCCGCCCTCGGAGCACGAACGATCGCCGAGATGCAGCGGGTCGAGATGGTCTACGCGCCGTCGACGCAGACGGAGGGCAAGTCCTGGCAGCGAGCGCGATGACCCGCCGCCGCGCGGCGCCTGCATCGATCGCGGGCATCGGCATCATCCTTGTGGCCGCCGCCTGTACCGCGAGCTCCACGGCCGGGGCCGGCTGGACCCTCGGCCCGACGCTCGCCCCTGCTGCCAGCGCGTCGGCACCGGCCGCGTCCGCCGTGCCATCGGGTACGGCCGCGCCGAGCCCCTCGCCCTCGGCCGCGCCGACTGCCGGGGCATCCTCCTCGGCCATCCCCTCGGGTTCGGCCCCGGCAGGGTCGCCTGCGCCATCGGCGTCGGCGGCCAGCCGCTACTGAACCGGGCTCATCCGACGTCGATCGACGGCCATGCCATGGAAGACGAGCTCGTCGCATCCGGTCGGTTCGTCCGGATCGAGACCCGCGGCGAGCGGAGCGGTCTCGTCCGGCCCGTGACGGTCGGGTTCGCGGACGACATCGGTGGCGCGTCGGATTCGATCCTCGTCGCCGCCGGCTCGGACGATGCCGCATGGGCGAGGAACCTCCTGGCCGACCCGTCCTGCCGGGTGACGGTGGGCGAGCGGTCGTTCGAGGCGATGGCCGAACCGCTCGGCCCAGCCGATCATGCCCGAGCCGTCCGCGAGCTGATCCTCCGCTATGGCACGTCGGCCGAAGGTCTCGGCCACGGGCCATCGTTCCGGCTCCGGCCCGTCGAGACGAGTGCGCGATGACGGTCGAGGTCGAGATCGAGACCCGGATCGCCCAGCCGCCGACCGCCGTCTTCGCGGCCCTGACCGACGTCGAACGCTACCCGGAGTGGCTGATCGCATCGGGGATCGTCCGCGTCGAGCGCCTCGATCCCGGACCGCTGGCGGTCGGTTCGCGGCTGCGGATCGCGCAGAACGTGGCCGGCCGCTCGACGGTGCTCGACGGCAGCGTCACGGCGTGCACGCCGGGCACCGCATTCGGTCTGACCGGCAAGGACAAGGACGGCGTGACCATCGAGATCCACGCCGACCTCACGCCCGACGACGGCGCGTGTCGCCTGCGCTGGTCGTTGCGGCTCAAGCTGCCGCTCCGCTTCCGCGTCTTCGAATCGATGGTCGCACCGCAGGCCAAGCGCGCCGCTGCGCTCGACCTGGAGGCGTTCAAGCGTCGCCTGGAGTCCGATAGTGGCTGACCCCGGCACGGGGCTGGCCGTCGGCCGCAGCCTCTTCGATCGCGCCGGCGGGATGCCATTCTTCGAGGCGCTCGTCGGCCGGTTCTACGCCGGGGTCGCGGCCGACCCGGTCCTGCGCGCGGTCTACCCCGAGGCGGATCTCGTCGACGCCGAGCGCCGCCTGCGGCTCTTCCTCGTCCAGTATTGGGGCGGGCCGACGACGTACGACGACGAGCGCGGCCACCCGCGGCTTCGGATGCGCCACGTCCCGTTCGCGATCGGGCCCGTGGAGCGAGATCGCTGGCTGGTGCAGATGCGCGCGGCCATCGCACACGCCGCCCCGTCGGCGCAGATCGCCACCGAGCTCGACCGGTATTTCACGATGGCCGCCGAGGCGATGCGCAATCGCGACTGAGGATGGCCTCTCGGCTGAAGCGCGTCGGGCGGGCCTGCCGGCCGGGTAGACTGTCGCCACACAGCGTCGAGCGGAGGATGGATTGGCGGACGCGACCGAGGGGACCGACGAGGCGGCCGGGGAGCCGCCCGCTCGGGGGGCGTCCGAGCCCGCCGGGCGGGGCAAGACCATCCACGGGGAGGCGGCGAACGCGGGCCACCGTGTCCTCGCCCCTGACGATGCCGAGGTCGAGGCCTATCTCGAGACGGCGCTCAAGGCGCCCGCACCCGATCGCTCCCCGACGGATCGTCCGGCCTCGGCCGACGCGGAGGACCGCGAGACCGTCGTCGTCCTCGATTTCGGCAGCCAGTTCGCGCAGCTGATCGCCCGCCGGGTGCGCGAACTCGACGTCTATTCCGAGCTGCTGCCCCACGACACGCCATACGCCGAGCTCGAGCGACGCGGCGCGCGCGCCATCATCCTGTCGGGGAGCCCCAACTCGGTCTACGACCCCGGCGCCCCGCGGCCGGATCCGGCGATCTGGTCCGGCCGGATCCCCGTCCTCGGGATCTGCTACGGGGCGCAGCTGATGGCCCACGAGCTCGGTGGCGATGTCATCCCGTTCGACCACCGCGAGTACGGGCCGGCGAACGTCAGCATCACCACCGACGAGGCGCTGTTCGCCGGGATCGAGCGCGAGCAGCCGGTCTGGATGAGTCACGGCGATTCGATCTCGCGGCTCCCCGAGGGGTTCCACGCAACGGCCCAGACCGACTCGACGCCATTCGCGGGTCTGGTCGACGCGTCACGGAACCTGTACGGGATCCAGTTCCATCCCGAGGTCGTCCACACGCCGCGCGGCAAGGACGTACTGCGCAACTTCGTGGTCGACATCGCCGGCATCTCGCCGACATGGACCGCCGGCAACTTCATCGAGACGACCGTCGCCGACATCCGCGAGCGTGTCGATGCGCACGCCCGCGAGACCGGTTCCGATGGGCTGGTCATCTGCGCGCTGTCGGGCGGCGTCGACTCGGCCGTCGCGGCGGCGCTCGTCCATCGCGCGGTCGGCGATCGGCTGACCTGCATCTACGTCGATCACGGGCTGATGCGCAAGAAGGAATCGGAGCTGCTCCGGGTCACCTTCGAACGCGATCTCGGGATGAATCTCGTGATGGTCGACGCGCGCCAGCGCTTCCTCGCCCGGCTCGCCGGCGTCGAGGACCCCGAGCAGAAGCGCAAGATCATCGGCGACGAGTTCATCCGGGTCTTCGAGGAAGAGGCGGCCAACATCGGCACGATCGACTTCCTCACCCAGGGAACGTTGTACCCCGATGTCATCGAGTCCACCACGCCGGAAACGAAGACGGCCCAGAAGATCAAGACGCATCACAACGTGGGCGGACTGCCGGCCGATCTGCGCTTCAAGCTCATCGAGCCATTGCGCTACCTGTT
>DASYJV010000124.1:0-1922 GCA_035996105.1 Candidatus Limnocylindrales bacterium
CGTACGCCTCGGTCGGCAGCGCGAGCTCGCGCTTCGTGGCGTCGAGATCCTCACGTCGGTCGTGCACCTGACCGCGCGAGTCGACGAGGACCAGCGCGCGCCGGACGGCGCCGTCCTCCATCCCGGCCTCGAGCATGGCCACGCGGATCAGCCGGGCGATCCCGATCCCGGCCGCCCCGGCACCGACGAGGACCATCCGAGTCTCGGCCAGGCCCATCCCGAGACCGCGCAGCCCGGCCAGCAGTCCCGCGACGACGACCGCCGCCGTGCCCTGGATGTCGTCGTTGAACGACGGGACACGATCCCGGTAGCGATCGAGGATCCGCAGCGCATTCGCCTGCTTGAAGTCCTCCCACTGGATGACGCAGCCCGGCCAGACCTCGGCGACGCCCCCGACGAACGCCTCGACCAGGGCGTCATAGCCCGGTCCGCGCAGCCGCGGCGCGCGATAGCCCAGGTAGAGCGGATCGGCGAGGAGCGCGGCGTTGTCGGTCCCGACGTCGAGCGACACGGGGAGGGTGAGGGCCGGATGGATCCCGCTGCCAGCCGTGTACAGCGCGAGCTTCCCGATGGGGATGGCCATCCCGCCGGCCCCCTGGTCGCCGAGCCCCAGGATCCGCTCGTTGTCGGTGACGACGATCAGCCGGACATCGCTGTAGGGACCCTGGCGCAGGAGCTGCGGGATCCGGTCGATGTCGGCGGGCGTGATCCAGACGCCGCGGGTCCGGCGGATGATGTGGCTGAACTCCTCGCAGGCCCGCCCGACGGTCGGCGTATAGACGATCGGCAGGAACTCCTCGAGGTGCTCCGCGAGGAGTCGGTAGAAGAGCGTCGCGTTGCGGTCCTGGAGGGCGGCCATCCCGATGTAGCACTCGAGCGCGTCGTCCTTGCGTCGAAGGTGCTCGAGCTCGAGCTCGACCTGCTCGGTGATGGTCAGGACCCGCTCGGGGAGCAGCCCCCGAAGCCGAAACGCGTCGCGTTCGTCCTGGGGAAAGGCGAGGTCCTTGGTCAGCAGCCGGCTGCCGAGCAGCGCCGGACCAGCCAGCGGGATCGAGGCCGGGCGACCAGCGGCGATGTCGTCGAACGGGGCGGGGAGGGGACGCATCCCGCCGAGGATAGCGGTCGGAGTCCCCGGGGAACGGGGATGGGCCGCGGCGGCCGGTCAGCCGCCGGTCACCACCAGGGTGCCGACCATCCCGTACGCCTCGTGCCCGGGGAGATGGCAGATGTACAGGTAGGTGCCAGGCGTCTTGAACGTGATCGTCGTCGCACGGGTCGTGCCGGCCGGGATCGTCACCTCGGTCGGGCGCGACGCGTGGACCGGTTCCGTGCCTGTCCGGTGGCGTTCGTGGGTCGCCGCGTCGCCGACGATCCACTCGTGATCGATCGGATCGTCATTGCGCAGCACGATGGTGACCGCGACCCCCACCGGGACCGTCACCTGCGACCGGTCGTAGTGGGAGTGCTGGATCGCGATCGTCTCGGTCACCGGACCGAGCCCGGCGGCATGCGTCCAGGCCGCGGCGATCCCCGCCAGACCCACCGAGAGCGCGATGCCGCCGGCCAGGACGAAGCGCCCGGGCCGGCGACGCAGGGTCGGCATCGGCTGTGCCACTCAAGCCATCCTGAGCGGCGCACGGCGTCGAACCAGCACCAGGAGGCCGCCGACCCCGACGATCGTCAGGCTTGCCCCCAGCGCGATCCGGAGGAATTCGGCGGTCCGGTCCGCCACCGGCGTGGCGCCCGGCAGGTCGAGACCGGCCATCATCCGGGAAGGCGCCCCGGCCCCCGTAGCGTCGATGGCCAGATCGAAACCGAGCTGCGGCGCTGCCGCGTGGATCGCCACCTTCGACAGCCACCCCGACGTCGGGACCCAGCTCATCCCCCGGTCGGAACGAAGGTCGTCGAGCAGCGAGCTCGTG
>DASYJV010000125.1:0-2152 GCA_035996105.1 Candidatus Limnocylindrales bacterium
TCGCGACCGCGACCCGTTCCCGCATGGCACCCGACGGGCCGCCCGCGTTCACTCCCCGGCGCCCTGGGGGTCCGGCGGTTCGTGGGTCGGACGGGCCGTCCCGGCCGGGATCGCGGCGATAGCGTAGCGCTGGCCGAACCCGCCACGCACCGTGCGGACCGGGACCAGCCCCGCGGCACGCAGCAGCCCAGTCATCTCCTCGGGCCGATATGCGCGCCGAACCGAGAATGGCGCGTCGTGGCGGGTGTATCGATTGGCCGTGAGGAGGTGGGCGAGCAGCCAGGCGCCGACCCAGCCGAGCCGGCTCCGGTCGAGGTCGTTGACGACCACGCCGAGCCGCGCGACCCTGGCCATCTCGCGCAGGAGCGTGACCGCCGTCTCCGGGGAACAGTGGTGGGCCACCAGCGATGCATGCGCGACGTCGAACGACCCGTCCGGGTAGGGCAGTGAGCTGCCGTTCCCCAGCTGCAGCTCGAGTCCATCCGTCGTGGCCACGGCCGGTCTGGCCTGGAGCGCGGCAGCGAGCACCTCAGGTCGGCTGTCGATGGCGACGACGGTCAGCGACCGTCCCCGGCGTTTCGCCCGCTCGATGAGCGCGATCGGGATGTCGGCGCCGCCGGTCCCGACGTCGAGCAAGGTCACCTCGGCGCGGTGGGCCGCCAGCGCGTCGATGCCGGCGGCGCTCAGCGCCACGCCGCCGAGCCAGCGGTTGACCCGCCGCAGGTCACGCAAGTTCGCGGCCAGGGCGGGCGGGTCGTCGAGTGGACCGTCGAGCAGCTCGAGGCCGTGGGTCAGGCGTTCCATCCGGCCCAGCGTAGCGCCGCGCGCGCAGGGTTCGGCGCGTGATCGTGGTGGGCAGGCGAACTCGATGCCCCGAGCCCTGAACCGAAGCGCTAGGCTTTTGCGATGCAGCTTGCCATCCGCCGCCTGGCCCCGGTCGTCATCGCGACGCTTCTGCTCGCCGCGACGGCGACGAGCGCTTCTGCCGCGAGCAGGGCCTTCCCGACCCAGAACCTCGGGAATCGGGGCGCGGATGTCCGCGCGATCCAGGGGTTTCTCGCCGCTCGCGGCTACCCGGCCATCGTGAACGGCCGGTTCGATACGGCCACCGAGGATCAGGTCAAGGCGTTCCAGGCCACCCGCGGGCTGCCCGCGAACGGCGTCGTGGGCGCGCCGACCTGGACCAGGCTGATCGTATGGGCCGGGTTCGGGAGCAAGGGCGAGGCGGTCAAGGTCCTCCAGCGCGAGTTGAACGAGAAGCGTTTCGCCCGGCTCACGGTGAATGGCGTCTTCGGCGGCGCGACCCGGAACGCGGTGATCGCCTTTCAGCGACACATGGGGCTGGCGCCAAACGGCGCGGTCGGGCTCGCGACCTGGCGGAGTCTGTTGTGGCATTTCGATTACCCGGTCTTCAACGCCATCAGCCTGTGCGACTACAGCGATGGCAACGGCCGTGCCAACTGGGGGACGGGCGCCGCGGTCGGCCAGCTCGAAGCCGCAGCGGCCGCCTTCTCCGGGACCGGCCACGGGCGTGTCCCGGTCGGTGACCTGGGGTACGAGCATGGTGGCAACATCCCCGGTCATGCCACCCACGAGGTCGGTCTCGATGCCGACCTGCGGCTCATCCGCAAGGCCGGCGATCAGTGTCGGTTTCCGACCACGTACCACCTGGCGACCTATGACCGGGCGGCGACGCGGACGCTCATCCTGGCCATCCGCGCGGCGGCGCCCGGACATGTGAAGCTCATCTACTTCAACGACCCGGTGCTGATCGCCGAGGGCCTGACGACCCACTACGTCGGGCACGACGACCATCTGCATGTTCGGTACTGCGAGGCCGGCTACCCGGACGTCCGATACCGCTGCTGACCGCCCGACCCGGTCCGCGGGCACGACGGCCTGCGTGGCGCTCCAGATGACGCCGCCCGAGCTCGATCGCTCGTATCGCGCGCTGCTTGCCGTGCCCTCGATCGGGCGGCTATTGCTCGGGATGTACATCTCGCGGGTGGCGCAGGTGATGGTCGCCGTGGCGATCGTCCTGTTCACGCTCGGCGCCTACCATTCGCCGGCGATCGCCGGCCTGGCGACGTTCATGAGCATCTTCCCCGGGCTGCTGGCAAGCCCGATCGCGGGTGCCCTCCTCGACCGACAT
>DASYJV010000126.1:0-2732 GCA_035996105.1 Candidatus Limnocylindrales bacterium
CGAGGATCACCGAGAGCTGCGGGACGACGCCCGACGCCATCACGTTGCGCAGGAAGATCTCGGCATAGCCGCCCAGCGATACCACGCCCTCCTGGATCCGCGCCCCGCCTGAATCGTTCAAGCCGATGATCGGGACTCCGATACGCATCGCAAGATCCATCACCTTGCAGATCTTCTCTGCGTAGGCTTCCGAAAGCGATCCGCCGAAGACGGTGAAGTCCTGGCTGAAGACGCACACGGTTCGGCCATCGATCTCGCCATAGCCGGTGACGACACCGTCGCCGAGGAATGACTCGGCCCCGTCCGCCTGGCGGTTCGTGACGAATGCGCCCGATTCCACGAACGTGCCTGGATCGAGCAACAGGTCGAGTCGCTCGCGCGCCGTCAACTTGCCGGCGTCGTGCTGCTTGGCGACCCGCGCTGCTCCGCCGCCGAGCTTCGAGGCCGCACGCATCTGCTCCAGACGATCGAGTCGCTCCGCGTTCGTCGACACCCGCCGCAACTCCCATCGCGCTGTCTTTGCACAAGGACAGTACGCATCATAGAACCCCCGAAGACGGCGGACGGCACCCTTGGATATCCACAGATTCGGTGAACAACTCGCAAAGCGTGTGGATAACCGGGTGCCGCAACCGCGCACCGCGGGCGTACCATGACAGCACTTGATCCCCTTCCCCCGACGGCCCGCATTGCCGCCCCCGATCGAGACTGAGGTGATGCCCCGGTGACGAATGTGATCGCGATCGCCAACCAGAAGGGCGGCGTCGGCAAGACGACGACGGCGATCAATCTCGCTGGCGCATTGGCCGAAGAGGGATACCGGGTCCTTTGCGTCGACATGGACCCGCAGGCGAATCTCACGGCTGGCCTGGGCATCAACCTGAACACGGTCGAGCGCTCGATGGCTGACGTTCTCGCCGACGGTCGCTCGACACTCGCCGACGTGATCCTTCCGACCGAGACGACCGGGATCGACGTCGCACCGGCACACATCGATCTGGCCTCCACCGAGGGCGAGCTGTTCACCGCGATGGGGCGTGAGCAGATCCTGCGCGAAGCGTTCGAGGGCCAGATCTCCGTCTACGACTACGTCCTGATCGACTGCCCGCCGAACCTCGGCCTGTTGACCGTCAATGGACTGGTCGCCGCGACCGGTGTGATCATCCCCGTCCAGACGCAGTACTACGCGATGAAGGGCCTGAACAATCTCGTCAAGGTCATCAACGCCATCCGGCTCAAGTTGAACCGGGATCTCAAGATCCTCGGCCTCCTGCCGACCTTCTTCGATGGCCGGACCAACCTCGCTCGCGACATGCTCGACGAATTGCGCGGTGTCGGTGACCACCACGTCTTTACCAGCATCGTCAGGAATACCGTGAAGCTCGGCGAGGCTCCCCTCGTCGGCCGCCCGATCACGTCGTATGCGGGCGCCAGCGATGCAGCCCGGATCTATCGCCAGCTCGCCCGGGAGGTGATCGACCTTGGCCCGAACTGATTTCCGCGCGGCCGCCGCACGGCGCCTCTCGGAGGACACGGAGCTCTCCCCGGCCATCGTCAGCCTGCTGACACCGGACAGCCCGACACGGTCGATCGGCGTCCGCATCGTGCCGATCGACCACATCGAGGCGAACCCCGAGCAACCGCGGATGGTCTTCGAGCAGGAGCCGCTCAACGAGCTCGCCGCGTCCATCCGCGAGCATGGTGTGCTCCAACCGATCCTGGTCCGGCCGCTTGGCGCGAACACCTACCAGATCGTCGCCGGCGAGCGCCGCTGGCGCGCATCCAGGCTGGCCGGACTCGAGACGATCCCCGCGCTGATCGAGGACATCGATGACGATACGGCGCTCGAGATCGCCATCATCGAGAACCTCCAGCGCGAGGACCTCTCGCCGCTCGATGAGGCGGCGATGTACGACCGCATGGTCCACGAGCATGGTTACAGCATCCGCAAGCTGGCCGACAAGCTGGGCAAGGACAAGGGCTATCTCGAAAACCGGCTTCGCCTGGCCGACGCCCCGCCCGAGATCCGCGAGCTCGTGTCTTTGCGCAAGGACAGCCTGTCGCATGCCTATGAGCTGATGAAGGTCGACGACCCGAAGAAGCGCCGACGCCTCGCGGAGCAGGTCGCCCGTGGCGAGCTGACCTTGATCAAGCTTCGCGACAAGATCGAGGGCCGGCGGACGCGGGCGGCCTCCCCCATCGACGACGCGGACGCCTCGATCGAGTCGTCGGGGCCCGATGAGTCCGAGGAGGACCAACGCGACGACCTCTGGTCATCCGATGGATCGGCCACCTCCGCGCCGATCTCGGACGATTCGCTGGTCAACGCCAAGCAGAGCCTGGCGGACGCGGTCGACGGGCTGGTCGGGGTGCTGAGCAGCGCCGAGCTACGGGCGTCCATCGGCGCGGTGGATCGCGCCAATCTGGCGAAGTACCTGACCATCGCGAAGCTTCGCCTCGAGAACGCGATCGCGATCGTGCGGAGTGACGACGCGGGCTACTAGGGCGCGGGGCAGCGGCGTCTAGACCCCGAGACCGACGCCGGCGAGCCAGCCGGCCGCCATGACCGCGAGGCCGATCGCCTCGAGCTCCCACGCCCGTTCGAGCCGACCGCCGGCGACCGACCGCCCGACGACCACGCCGACGCCGACGATCGCGCCGCCGATCCCGACGAGGGCCGTCGAGCCCGGGCCGCGGTCGCCCGACGCCACCAAGGTCGCGAGCGCCGCCAC
>DASYJV010000127.1:0-3585 GCA_035996105.1 Candidatus Limnocylindrales bacterium
CTGTGACACACGCCGCCCCGAGGCCGTCTCGATCATGCTGAACGCCTCGTCGTGGATCCACACCGTGGACCCGTCGCTGGCGATCATCCGGTAGTCCTGGCGGAGTGGCTCCTCCGATGCCCAATGCCTGTTGTACGCCGCGATCGTCCGGTCGTGGTCGTCCGGATGGATCAGCAGCGGCCACAGATCGGCGTCGGCCATGAAGGCCTCCGGCGGATAGCCGAGGATCGGCTCGATCTGGGGGCTCATGTAGGAGACCTTCCCGCCGCCGATGAAAGCCCCGTCCTCGACGTCGACGTAGACGGCCGCCGGGACGCTCTCAACGAGCACCCGGTAGCGAGAGTCCGCGTCGGCGCGCCGGACGAGCGCGAGCTCGAGCTCTTCGCGCGCGGTATCGGAGTCATCGAGGAGCCGTCCGCGCTCACGCAGGAGCAGCGACTGGCGGATCGCCGCCAGGAGGACGACGCACACCGTTCCGACGTCGTTGAGCCCGATCTCGACCGGGGTCAGATGCCGGATGAAGCTGATCGCGGTGGGACCAAGGAGCGCCACCAGCGGCAAGGTGCCAAGGATCCGATCGCTGGCTCGCTGCGAGCGGGCCTCCGCTGCGAGACCGTAGTGCCAGGTCGCTCCTCCGACCCCGACGATCACGATGCCGATGGCGAAGAAGTAGTTGATGAAGCTGCCGCTCGGCGGGGCCGCGACCGTCGCTTCACGGAGCCACTCGACCCAGGCGAGGCCAACGACCGCGAAGCCCGCCAGGAGGAGGTAGCCGCCACTCGGTCGCAGGGGGCCGCGGAGCGCCAGGAGACCGACGGCACCGGCGCCGGCGGTCGCCAGGTGGAGGATGGGATAGGCGAGCGTGACGGCGGTCGGGATCAGCCCGAGCGGCGCCAGGTCCGCTCCGACCGTGACCGTGATCACCGAGGTGATGGCGACGAAGATCATCGCGCCGTCGAGGTAGACGGCCAGCTCCTGGGCGCGGGGTAGCCGGCCGCGGAGGGCCAGCACGAGGGCGGCGATGACCGGGACGACCATACCCAGGTAGCCGAGGTCCGACGGCGTCGGAAAACCCGTCCAGCCCGTCAAGGTCTGGAGGACCCACAGCAGTTGGCCGACAAACCACGACGCCACGCCCAGCGCGACGAGGTAGCGCAGCCGACGCTCGACGCCGGTCGATCGGTGGGCCGCGCTGATCGCGACGGCCATCCCGATCAGGCCCCCGAGGGTCGTGTACGCGAGCTCCGACAGGACGACCTGGCCACCGACGTTCGCCGCCGTGAGTGCCATCAGCCCGACAAGGAACGGGAGACCGACGAGCAGGATCGTCCGAACGCTCAGTCGGTCCCACACGCTGGACCAGAACCGATCGAGGCGCCCGCCGCGGCGCGCCCCGCCCAGGCCGGGCGCGGCCCGTTCGCCACGCACCAACCCGGGGGGTCCAGTCCGGTGCGCTGCAGTCTCCACCCATCAACGCTAGGTGACGCCGCGACCTTTGGCCCCCATACGAATGGGCCATCGCCCGGCCACGGGGAACGACGTCGCCGATCAGTTCGCCGGTTCGATCACCGTCAGCGCGGCCGGCCGGATGGTCGCGGTCACCGGCGTCTTGCCGACCACGCTCCCGTCGATCTCCACGAGCCGCTCGGGCTTGCTCTCGACACGCACCTCGCGCGCTTGCGCTCGAAAGACGTTTCCGCTCGCCGTCTCGCCCAGGTCGCGCTGGCGGAGCGCCTCCCAACCGGCCAGCAGGGCGGGCAGCGGCCCGGATGCCCGGACGATGATGACGTCGAGCAGACCGTCGTCGGCCCGGATCTTGCGGCGCATCTGGATCGGCCCGCCCACCCGTCCGAAGTTGGCGATGAACACCTGGGCCGCCTCGGTCGTCGTGGTCTCGCCGTCCATCGTGATCTCGTGGCTGATGTTGGTCACGTGGCGTCCCTCGCGGATCGCATTGGCGAAATAGGCCAGCTTGCCCCAGCGGCCCTTCTCCGCGGTCCCGGTCGCCTTCATGACCCGTGCGTCGAACCCGACCCCGCAGGCCACCGCGAAATCGCGCTCCTTCCCGTCGACGGTCACCCGGCCCAGATCGATCCGACGACGTTGGCCGTTGACCAGCACATCGACGGCGTGCTCGAGCTTGTGGGGGATCCCGAGGTTGCCGGCCAGGAGGTTGCCGGTGCCTTTCGGGACGATCCCCAGCGCGACCTCGGAATCGGCCAGGGCGTTGACGACCTGGAGGACAGCGCCGTCGCCACCGACCGCGACGACCACGTCGACCCCGTCCTTGACCGCGCGCGCGGTCGCCTTGCGAAGCTCACGCTTGCGGTCGACCACGGAGCTGTCGACCCGCCAGCCAGCGTGCTCGAGCAGACGTTCCGTCTCCTGGACGGCCTCGGCGATCTTGCGACCCTTCCGCCGGCGACCGATGACGAGGGCGCGGATCAAGATCGCTTCCGGCTGGATCCGTCGCCGCGCCCGGTCGACTCGCCTGGCCCGGCCTTGCGCCAGAGGCCATACAGCGGGCCGGTCCGGAACGCGGCGCCCACGATGAGCAGCCAGGCGGTCCCCGCCAACGCCCCACCGACGACGTCGGTGAAGAAGTGGTAGCCGAGATAGATGCGGCTCACGCCGACGGTGATCGACAGGGCGATCGCGGCAACCAGCGCGATCAGACCGGCGCGGCGCCCGAAGATGGACCACAGCACGATGGCGAGCCCGACGTAGAAGACCAGCCCGTTCATGGTGTGGCCACTGGGGAAGCTGTAGTCGCTCTGGATGGTCGCCCAGGTCAGCTGTGGCCGGGTGCGCGCGAAGAACAGTTTCAGCGTCTCGTTAAGGATGAGACTGCCACCGCTGGCGATCACCAGGAAGAGCGCCTCGCGGCGCCGGCCGGCGACCCAGCACCAGACCACGGCGATCGCGAACAGCGGCGGGATCACCAGGTTCGAGGCCAGGAAGGTCGCTGACTGCATCACCGTATCCATGAACGGCGAGGCCATCGCGTGGAGCCACGGCGTCACGAACGCGTCGACGGTGAACAGCTCCTTGTCACGCACCCCCTCGGCGACCGAGCCGAAGACGACCAGGCAGATGACGAGGGCCACGAACCCGACGGCGACGGTGATGCTCGCCGCGCTCAGTGGCGACGCGCTCGTCGACTGGAGCGGCCCCTTGCTCCTGGTCCCGGCCGGGATCTGTGGCTGCGTCTGCGGCTGCGTCCCTGCCTTGGAACGAGACGCCATCTGGACCTCCGGGATGGACGCCGGGCGGGCCCCGACGGACCCGACTGCGCGGCGTGCCGTGACAATGGTACAAACAAGCCTCATGACCGCCCTCCTCCTCGGCCCGATCCTGCGACATGTGAGTGACAAAGACGCCTCGGTCTGGGTCGAGACGGACGCGGCCTGCACGGTCGAGGTCCGCGCCGGCGAGGCGAGCGGGACGGAACCGACCTTCGCTGTCGCCGGTCACCATTACGCCATCGTGATCATCAGCGGACTCGCCCCGGGTTCGTCGACGGCCTACGAGGTTCGGCTGGACGGAGCCGTGGCGTGGCCGGCCCAAGGCTCGACTCACCCGCCC
>DASYJV010000128.1:0-3928 GCA_035996105.1 Candidatus Limnocylindrales bacterium
TCGATGTCGCGCTCTACATCCATGTCCTTTCCTCGCATACCAGTCCCCGCCGGTTCCTACCGGCTCTGTGACCTGTCTTCGCTGCCGGCCAGCTGCGCCGGCTCCAGTTCCATCTGGTCGATTCCACTGCGTCCAATGGCCGCAGCGACGAAATCGCGGAACAGCGGGTGGGGTCTTTGCGGACGGCTCCGAAACTCCGGGTGGAACTGGCTGGCCACGAACCACGGGTGGTCCTTCAGCTCGACGATCTCGACCAGCCGGCCGTCGGGTGATTGACCCGACAGCAGCATGCCGGCCGCCTCGAGCGTCTGGCGATAGCGGTTGTTCACCTCGAAGCGATGCCGATGGCGCTCATAGATGACCTCCTGGCCGTAGACCGCGGCGGCCTTCGAGCCGGGCGTCAGCTTGGCCGGATAGAGACCCAGGCGCATCGTCCCGCCCTTGTCCTCCATCTCGCGCTGGTCGGGCATGAAGTCGATGACCGGGTGCTCGGTGAACATGTCGAACTCGGTCGAATTCGCATCGCCGGTCCCGACGACCTCGCGGGCGAACTCGATGACCGCGCACTGCAGTCCGAGACACAGGCCGAGATACGGAACGCCGTGCTCGCGCGCGAAATGCGCGGCCAGGACCTTGCCCTCGATCCCGCGATGTCCGAACCCACCCGGCACCAGGATCCCGGCGGCGCCATCGAGGCGCTCATGGAGGTTCTCGTGGGTCAGCGTCTCGGAGTCGACCCAGCGGACCTTGGCGTCGACCTCGTGCGCCCACGCCGCGTGACGGAGCGCCTCGGTGACCGACAGGTAGGCGTCGGGCAGCTCGATGTACTTGCCGACGAGCGCGATCTCGAGGACCGGCTTGGGCGCCTTGATCCGGGCCACGAGCGCACGCCACGATGCGAGGTCGGGGGCGACGTCCGGATCGCCCAGACCCAGCTCGCGGACGACCAGCCGACCGAGCCCGAAGGCCTCGAACTGGAGGGGCACTTCGTAGATCGTGTCGGCGGTCTCGGCCGGGATGACCGCGTCGGTGGCGACGTCGGTGAACAGCGCGATCTTCTCGCGGATCTCGTCGGAGACCGGGTGGTCGGAGCGCAGAACGATGACATCGGGCTGGATGCCGATGCCGCGGAGCTCCTTGACGGAGTGCTGTGTCGGCTTCGTCTTGAGCTCGCCCGTGGCGGCCAGCGCGGGGAGCAACGTCACGTGGAGATAGAGGACGTTGGCCCGCCCGACGTCCTTGCGCATCTGGCGGATCGCCTCGAGGAAGGGCAGGCTCTCGATGTCGCCGACCGTCCCGCCGACCTCGACGATGACGACATCGGGGTCGCCGTGTCGGGCGACGCGCGCGATGCGCTCCTTGATCTCGTTGGTGATGTGCGGGATGACCTGGACCGTCCCGCCGAGATAGTCGCCGCGGCGTTCCTTGGCGATGACCGCCTGGTAGATCCGACCGGTCGTGACGTTCGAAAGCTGGGACAGGTTCTCGTCGATGAACCGCTCGTAATGACCGAGGTCGAGGTCGGTCTCCGCACCGTCGTCGGTGACGAACACCTCGCCGTGCTGGTACGGGCTCATCGTCCCCGGATCCACGTTGATGTACGGATCGAGCTTGAGGATGGAGACCCGCAGACCCCGCGCCTTGAGGATGCGGCCGACGCTGGCGGCGGTGATGCCTTTGCCGAGAGAGGAGGTCACGCCTCCGGTCACAAAGACATACTTCGCCATGGATCAGGTCCTCCGGGGGTTTTTCCAATGCTATCGGACAACGGCCCGGGCGTCGAATCCGCATCGCCGAACCTTCGGCTTGGTACATCCGGGTGATGGGTCCGAGACGCAGCCGGCGCGACCATGCCGACATGACCCAGGCGCGCTCTCCCTTCACTGGCGGCGCCGACCTGCTCCTCGGTGCGATCCTCACGACGACGCGCCCGGTCAAGGCCTCGGTCGACACGCGACTCGGTCGCCGCTCGATGGTCGTCGAGTCCGGCGTCCACCTCCGTCACGCGGGAACGACCCGGTTCGGCGAGCACGACACGGCCCTCGAATATGCCGATGTCTACCTGCGGGTCCTCGATGGCCGGCACGCCGGCAAGACGGTCATCCTGTGGACCTTCGACAATGCCCAGCCGGTCGACGTCCCGGCCCTCGTCGCCATCGACCACGGGTTGACGACCGCCTGACTCGAGGCGGATGAATGAGGCCGGAGCCCAGATGGGGCCCCGGCCTGCTGGTGCCAGGCGACGCTGGTGCGTCGCATCAGCTGATCGACGCGTCCCTAGTCGTTCCTTCCCCGGCCCTCGCGACTGCCGTGGTCATCGTTCTCGCGTCCGCCACCGCCGGGCTCGATCCCGGAGCCGCTGCGGATGAGCTGCCCGTTGATGTCGATATTGTCGAGGACCGCGAGGCCGACGCCGTTGGGGTCCGATAGCCCTGCGTTCTCGGTGCCTTCGTCGAAGACGATGTCGAGGGCGACGATCTTCGAGCCGGGCGGGACGAGCGCTGGCTGTGGAGCCGGACCCGCCGGGTACGCCACGCCGGTGATGAGCGCACTCCGCGACTGGATCCACTCGGCATCCTGGACGGCAGGTGTCTGGACGCTCGCTGCGCAGCCGACGAAGTAGGTCCATTCCTCGCCCGTTGGCGCGGTCACGGTCAGGTTGAACCGTGGGGCCCCGGCGCCGCAATGGCCGCCGTTCCGGTAGTCATAGCCGAGCGTGAACGTGGTCGGGTCGGTGATGACCATGTTCGTCACGCCATTGATCGTGGCACCGGCGGACGAGCAGTCGGTCGTGGGGCCGTTCTTGTTGAGGAGCAGGCCGCGATGGGGATCGTTGCTCGTGGACGGATCCGGTGAGTTCAGGCCGCCATTGTCCGGCAGGCCCATGCCGCCCAGCCAGGCCGATGTCACGATCCGGCTGCCGGCCGGGCCGCCGCATTGGGCAGCGGTGCCGACGAAGATCCAGGGTTTCGCCGTGAGGTGGCGCGTGCCATCTCCGTCTCTCGCGAGTGCCGTCATCGGGACGACGAGGGCGATCGCGGCCAGGGCCGCGACCATCGAGAATCCGCGGAATCGACGCATGACAGTCTCCATTGGTGGCGGTAGGCACGACCGCCGATCCGAGTCTGTGTCGCGCGCTGCCAGATCTCTCGGGCGTCGACTGGGGCGACAGGAAGTCGAGGCGCAGCGCGGACGACTGGAGTGCCGCGGACGCGACGAGGCCCTGCGACTCCTCTCTCTCGATGCCGGCGCGGCTCCGTCTGAACCGTTCCCCGCCGGTCAGGCCGATCGCGAAACGCGATGCCCGGCCAGTATGGCGAAGCGGCTCGGCGGCCACAAGTCGATCCGCCGACGGCCGACCTCAGCCCGGTCCGATGGCCTCCGTGCCTGATCCCATGGCCGGCGGCCATGACCCGACCGGCGGGTCGATGCGTCCGTCGCCCCAGACCTCCGGGCCGCAGAAGAACGCGTGCTGTCGCGGGCCCGGGAGCACGCTGGCATCCGTCCGCCAGGCGTCAAGCGTCCGGGCCAGCCAGTCGTCGATCTCGCGGAACTCGGTCCAGCGCTCGAACGGCCAGCCCGCCTCCAGGCAGATCCGCACGAGCGATCGCTTGGCCCACACGACGTCGCTGTAGCCGGCCGCATAGCGGTCGCTCTCACCATCGCCGATGAAGACGACGGCCCGACCGGCCGCTTGGTGGGCCAGCACCCGGTTGCGCTTGCAGGTCCCACAGACGAGACACGTCGGGTGGCCATTCGGGAACCTGATCGTGGCCCGTCGACCGACGAACGTCGTTCGGGCGGTGACGACGGGCAACTCGGGCACGCCAAGGGCCGCCAATGCCGGCTCGATGAAGAACCCGTAGCCGTCCGAGACGACCTCCACGGGGATCCCGGCCGCCTGCACCCGCCGGACGAGCGGCACGAA
>DASYJV010000129.1:0-3020 GCA_035996105.1 Candidatus Limnocylindrales bacterium
GAAGCCGATGGCTTGGGCCGTCAGGGTTCGATCGAGTCCCAGGATCGGCTGGCCGTCCCGTTTCACCCAGAACTCGAAGCCCGCCCGGTTGTCGGCGAAGAACGGCTCTTCGATGAGGACGAGAAAGATGGCGTATGGGCCGACCACTCGATTGACGTGCGCCGAGGCGACCGGCGCCGTGGCCAGCAGGGTCAGCGGGATGACCAGGGCAGCGATCAGCCGGGAGACGCCACGCATCCGGGTAGACATGGGCTGAGCCTAGCGACGCACGCTCACCCGCGACCCGGCCCCATAGGTCATGGTCGGTTGGCCTCTTCGGCGAACGTCGCCCGCTAGGATGGCTCCATGACCGAGCGACGCGCGATCGAGCCTGACGAGGATCCCGTCTGCGGGATGACCGTCGATCCGGACGCGGCCCGAGCAAAGGGCCTCGTCCTGACCCATGGCGGCAGGGCATACCTCTTCTGCGGCAGAGGGTGCTTCCTCGAGTTTCGGGATGACCCGGACGGATACCTCGACCCGGACCGTCAGCCGTCGATGTAGTCGTCGACCCACGGGCAACTTCCCGGTCGTTGACGCCTGCGCCGCTAATCCCGATAATCTGACTCGGAATTAGAAACACCCCTGAACCGGAGACCTGATGACCGCGACCCGCGAGATCGTCACCGACCAGCGCGAACAATTCGCCTTCCACGACGACATCGCCTATCTGCGCGAAACGAAACGTGGATTGACGCGTGCGACGGTCGAGGAGATCAGCGGCTTCAAGAACGAACCGGACTGGATGCTCCAGTACCGCCTTCGCGCGTTCGAGCACTTCCTGAAGCGGCCGATGCCGACCTGGACGGACGGGCTCGACAAGATCGACTTCGACAAGATCGTCTACTACCGCAAGCCCTCCGAGCGCGAGGAGAAGTCGTGGGACGACGTCCCCGACCAGATCAAGGCGACCTTCGAGAAGCTCGGCATCCCTGAGGCGGAGCGCAAGTTCCTCGCCGGGGTCGGTGCCCAGTACGACTCCGAGGTGGTCTATCACTCGGTCAAGGAAGAGCTGACCAAGCTCGGCGTCGTCTTCATGGGCACCGACCAGGCGCTCATCGAGTACCCGGAGATCTTCCGCAAGTACTTCGGGACGGTCGTGCCGGCCGAGGACAACAAGTTCTCGGCGCTCAACGCGGCGGTCTGGTCGGGCGGCTCGTTCGTCTACGTCCCCAAGGGCGTCGAGGTCCCGCTCCCGCTCCAGGCCTACTTCCGGATCAACGGCGAGAACACCGGCCAGTTCGAGCGGACCCTGATCGTCGTCGACGAGGGCGCCAAGGTCCACTACATCGAGGGGTGCACCGCGCCCATCTACGCCACCGAATCACTCCATGTGGCCGTGGTCGAGGTCGTCGCCCTGCCCGGTTCCAAGGTCCGCTACACGACCATCCAGAACTGGTCCAATGACGTCTACAACCTCGTCACCAAGCGGGCGCACGCGTACGAGAACTCGACGGTCGAGTGGATCGACGCGAACACCGGGTCGCGCAAGACGGTCAAGTTCCCGGCCATCTACCTGCGCGGCGAAGGGGCCACCGCGGACATCATCAGCGTCGCGGTCGCGGGCAAGGGCCAGCACCAGGACACCGGCGCCAAGGCGGTCCACCTCGCACCGAACACTCGCTCGCGGATCGTCAGCAAGTCGGTCTCGAAGGACGGCGGCCGGGCGACCTACCGCGGTCATCTCAAGGTATCGCCCGGTGCGACCAACGTGGTCGCCAGCGTTCGCTGCGATGCCCTGATGATGGACGACATCAGTCGCAGCGACACCTACCCGTACATCGACATCCAGGAAGACGACACCTCCATGACCCACGAGGCGACGGTCGGCAAGGTCAGCGCCGAGCAGGTCTTCTACCTGATGAGCCGGGGCCTGACCGAGAACGAGGCGACGAACCTCATCGTCCAGGGCTTCCTCGAGGTCTTCACCAAGGAACTGCCGATGGAGTACGCCATCGAGTTCAACCGGCTCGTCAAGCTCGAGATGGAGGGGTCACTGGGATGACGGTCGCCTCCGGACGACCTCGTCCCGCTCGTCGGGGCCTCACCGACTTCTCCCTCCCGGTCGAGCCATCGGACATCGACGCCATCCCCCCGATCGAAGGGACGGCCGACTGGCTTGACGCCGATCGCCGGGCGGCATTCGATCGATTCGTGGCGCTGCCGGCCGAATCGAACATGCTCTACACGACGTATATCGACCTTCGCAACGTCGCGCTCGAGGGCGCTCGGCTGACTCGAGCGCCACGGACCGAGCCCGTCGCCGTAGATCTCCCTGCCGGGACCGAGGGTCTGCTCGTGATCGATGAAGGCGACCTCACGGGGGTCGCGCTCTCGCCCGAGGCGGTCGCCGCGGGCGTCGAGCTGACCACGATCGCCGACCTCGCCCGCCGCGACCCCGAGCGCGTGCGTGGCCTGCTCGATGCCGACGCGCTGCTGCCCGATGACGACCGGTTCGCCCAGCTGACCCGCGCGCTCTGGGCGCAGGGCGTCGTGCTCGATATCCCGGCCGGTGTTCGCCTCGAACGACCGATCATCCTGCGCTGGAGCGCAGGCGCCCCGGATCGCGCCCTCTTCTCCCGCACATTCATCCGGCTCGGCGACGGCGCGAGCGCGACCGTCCTCGAGGAGCTGGTGGCGTCCGGGCCGTCCGAGCTCGAGGGCGGCCAGTCGTTCCTCGCCGGGACGCTCGAGGTCCGCCTCGGCCAGGGTGCGAACCTCGAGCTCGCCAGTCTCCAGGAGCTGCCGACGACGACCGTCGCCTTCCAGCACCGGAATGCCGTGCTCGGCGAGGGCGCCTCGCTCCGGTGGGCGCTCGCCCAGCTCGGCTCACGGCTGGTCCGCAGCCGCGTCGACAATCGACTCGAGGGCGATCGCAGCTCGGTCGAACAGGTCGAGATCGTCTTCGGAGGGAGCGACCAGCTCTTCGACCTCACCTCGTACACCCACCATATCGGCCGGGACACGACCGGCAACCTCCT
>DASYJV010000130.1:0-5258 GCA_035996105.1 Candidatus Limnocylindrales bacterium
CTCGCCAAGATCGCCCAGGTCGTACAGCTCCAGGACGGGACCGTGCGGGCCATCGTCCAGGGCCAGTCGCGCCTGCGCCTCGTCGGTTTCACCCAGTCGGGCCCGTACCTGCGCGCCACCATCGAGGAGCTGCCCGACGCCGTGCCGGACGGCCTGGAGGTCCAGGCGCTCATGCGCACGGTCCAGGCGCAGATCGAGCAGTACGTCGCCAACGGTGCCCCGGTCCCGCCGGAGGCCGCTGTCGCGGCTCGCAACATCAGCGAGCCCGGCCTGCTCGCCGACATGGTCGCGTACAGCCCGGACATGACGACCGAGCAGCGCCAGGAGCTGCTCGAGACGATCGACGTCGTCGAGCGCCTGAAGCTCGTCTCCAACTTCCTCGCCCGCCAGGTCGAGATCCTCGAGCTCAAGGGCAAGATCCAGTCCGAGGTCAAGTCCGAGATGGACAAGACCCAGCGCGAGTACATCCTGCGTGAGCAGCTCAAGGCCATCCAGCGCGAGCTGGGTGAGGACGATCCGCAGCAGGCCGAGATCAACGAGCTTCGCGAGAAGGTCGAGGCTGCCGGGATGCCCGAGGAGATCAAGACCCGGGCCATCAAGGAAGTCGATCGCATGAGCCGGATCCCGTCGGCCTCTCCCGAGGTCGGTGTCATCCGGACCTACGTCGACTGGCTGATCGGCCTGCCCTGGAACGTCGCGACCGACGACCAGCTCGATATCAAGGAAGCAGCCCGCATCCTCGACGAGGACCACTACGGCCTCGACAAGATCAAGGAACGGATCCTGGAGTACCTCGCCGTGCGAACGCTCGCCGACGAGATCCGCAGCCCGATCCTCGCCTTCGTCGGGCCTCCCGGCGTCGGCAAGACCTCGCTCGGCAAGAGCATCGCCAAGGCGATGAACCGCAAGTTCGTCCGGATGAGCCTCGGCGGCATCCACGACGAGGCGGAGATCCGCGGCCACCGGCGCACGTACATCGGCGCGCTCCCCGGTCGAATCATCCAGAGCATCAAGACGGCGGGGTCCAACAACCCGGTGTTCATGCTCGACGAGGTCGACAAGATCGGGATGGACTTCCGGGGCGACCCGAGTTCGGCCCTCCTCGAGGTCCTCGACCCCGAGCAGAACAACACCTTCCAGGACAACTACCTGGAGGTGCCATTCGACCTGAGCCGCGTCCTCTTCGTGGCGACCGCCAACCTGCTCGACCCGATCCCGCCGGCCCTCCGCGACCGGATGGAGATCGTCTACCTGCCCGGTTACACCGAGACCGAGAAGATCGAGATCGGCAAGCGGTTCCTCATCCCCAAGCAGATGACCAACCACGGCCTGAAGGCCAAGCACATCGAGATCACCGACGAAGCGATGACCGAATTGGTCCGCTCGTACACGCACGAGGCCGGCGTCCGGAACCTCGAGCGTGAGCTGGCCAACGTCATGCGCAAGGTCGCCCGGCAGGTCGCCGAGGGCCGCAAGCGCAAGACCGTCATCGACCCGAAGAAGCTGGCCGACCTGCTCGGCCCGCAGCGCTTCGAGTACGGCGAGCTCGAATCCGAGGATCAGACCGGCTCTGCGATCGGCCTGGTCGTGACCGAGGTCGGTGGCGACGTCGTCGCGATCGAGGTCACCCGGATGGAAGGCCGCGAGGACTTCATCCTCACCGGCCAGCTGGGCGAGGTCATGCGAGAGTCGGCGCGAGCCGGCCTGTCGTGGACCCGCGCCCATGCCGCCGAGCTCGGCATCCATCGCGAGGTCTTCGAGCAGAACACGCTGCACATCCACGTGCCGGCCGGCGGGATCCCGAAGGACGGTCCGTCCGCCGGGATCACGATGGCGACCGCGATCGTGAGCGCCCTCACGGGCATCCCCGTCCGCAAGGACGTCGCGATGACCGGGGAGATCACGCTTCGCGGCCGGGTCCTGCCGATCGGTGGGCTGAAGAGCAAGATCCTGGCCGCGCACCTCGCGGGCGCCAAGATCGTGATCCTGCCGCGCAAGAACGAGAAGGACCTGCGCGACATCCCGGAGGAGATCCGCAAGTCGATCAAGCTCGTGCTCGTCGACAACATGGATCAGGTCCTCGAGGCGGCTCTTCGGCGCAAGCCGAAGGCGCTCGTCGCCGAGCCGCCGAAGATCGTCAAGGGCAGCGACCCGCTCGATCCGAACCCGGACAAGCAGCCGACCGTCCGTCGCAGCAACTTCCCGACGACGGACCAGCCGCCGGTCATCGTCCGGGGCTCGTAAGACCCACGGCCAACGCCTGTGAGCAGCGGGCCCGGTGCTCCGGGGATGGAGTACAAGGACTACTACGCGGTCCTCGGCTTGCCGAGGACCGCGTCACAGGCTGAGGTCAAGAAGGCCTTCCGCAAGCTGGCGCGGCAGCACCATCCAGATGCCAAGCCGGGCGACAGCGCGGCGGAGCGCAGGTTCAAGGACGTCAACGAGGCCAACGAGGTCCTCGGCGATCCGGCCAAGCGCAAGCAGTACGACGCGCTCGGGGCGAACTGGGAGGCGGTCAGCCGCGCCCAGGCGGCGGGTGCCGGTCGTCCCGGCGGGTTCGGCGGGTCCCGAACCGGCACCGGCGGCAACGTCCGATACGAGTTCCGCACCGCCGATGGCGGTGAGTTCTCCGATTTCTTTCGTGTCTTCTTCGGCGAGGATGCAGCGGCCGCGCGGGGCGCGACCTCGGGCAACGCACCGGCCGGCGCCTCTGGTGCGCCGGGCGCGATGGGCTTCGACGACATCCTGGCCGGGATGGGGATCGGCGGTCGCCCGACCGGATCGTCGTCGCGCTCCGGGCCAGGACCGACCAGGCCCCTCCACGAGGCGACGGCCGAGATCACGCTGGACGAGGCCTATCACGGCACGACCCGGCTGGTCGACGTCGACGGCAAGCGGCTCGAGATCACGATCCCGCCCGGGGCAGAGACCGGGACCCGGATCAAGCTGACCGGGCGCGGTCCCGGCGGTGGCGATCTGATCGTCGTCGTCCGCCTGACGCCGGACCCCCGGTTCACGCGCCGAGGCGCCGACCTGGAGCGCGAGCTCACGGTGACGCTCGAGCAGGCGGTCCTCGGTGGCGAGGTCCCCGTCGAGACGCTCAAGGGTCGCCTCCTGTTGACGATCCCACCCGGGACCCAACCCGGACGGGCCTTCCGCCTCACCGGTCAGGGGATGCCCCGCTTCAAGAAGGCCGGTCATGGCGATCTCTATGTCCGGGTCCGCGTCCTCATCCCGGCTGACCTGTCCGAGGACGCCAGGGCGGCCGCGCGGACCTTCTTCGATCTGATCGACCGACCCGATCCTTCACCCGCAGACGCAACGAAACGAGACTGACGACATGCAACTCGACCGCTTCACGCAGAAAGCCCAGGAGGCGATCGTGGCCGCCCAGGCGACGGCCCAACGACTGGAAAGCCCCGTCCTCGACGCCGAGCACATGCTCGCGGCCCTCGTCGAGCCCGACGACGGCGTCCCGGCCGAGACCCTGCGGCGGCTCGGCGTCGACCTGCCGGAGTTCCGCGGCGAGATCGCGGCCATCCTGGCGCGCCGCGCCCGGATCCAGGGTGGGGCGCTCTCGGTCGACCCCCGGGCGCGCCGCACGATCGAGCTCGCCGAGGCCGAGGCGAGGCGGCTCGGCGACGAGTACGTCTCGACCGAGCATCTGCTCCTTGCGATCGCCGAGGTCGGTGGCGAGGGCCAGGCGCTGCTCGAGCGCAACGCCGCCGGTCGCGAAGCCCTGCTGCAGGCACTCCAGAGCGTCCGCGGTGGCCAGCGCGTCACCTCGCAGAACCCGGAAAGCACCTATGCCGCGCTCGAGAAGTACGGGCGCGACCTGACGGTCGAGGCCCGCGCCGGGAAGCTCGACCCGGTCATCGGGCGCGACGACGAGATCCGGCGGGTGATCCAGGTCCTGTCACGCCGGACCAAGAACAACCCGGTCCTGATCGGCGAGCCGGGCGTCGGGAAGACGGCCATCGCCGAAGGCCTCGCCCAGCGGATCGTCCGCGGCGACGTCCCCGAGGGCCTCAAGGACAAGCGCGTGGTCTCGCTCGACCTCGGCGCGCTCATCGCGGGCGCCAAGTTCCGGGGCGAGTTCGAAGAGCGGCTAAAGGCCGTCCTCAAGGAGATCAAGGACGCCGAGGGTCGGGTCATCCTGTTCATCGACGAGCTCCATACGGTCGTCGGTGCGGGCGCGGCCGAAGGCGCCATGGACGCCTCCAATCTCCTCAAGCCGATGCTCGCCCGCGGCGAGCTCCACACCATCGGCGCCACCACGCTCGACGAGTACCGCAAGCACATCGAGAAGGACGCTGCGCTCGAGCGCCGCTTCCAACCGGTCCTCGTCGACCAGCCCAGCGTCGAGGAGACGATCTCCATCCTGCGCGGGCTGCGCGAGCGGTACGAGGTCCACCACGGCGTCCGGATCACCGATTCCGCGGTCGTCGCGGCGGCGACGCTGTCCGATCGCTATATCACGGAACGGTTCCTCCCGGACAAGGCGATCGACCTGATCGACGAGGCGGCGTCGCGTCTGCGCATGGAGATCGACTCACTGCCGATCGAGATCGACGAGCTCGAGCGCCGCCGGATCCAGCTCGAGATCGAGCGCGAAGCGCTGCGCAAGGAGACTGACGACGCCTCGAAGGCGCGGCTCGAGGCGCTCGAGAAGGAGCTCGCCGACATCGAGGAGACGGCCGGCGCGATGAAGCAGCGCTGGGAGGCGGAGAAGTCCGCCATCGCCGCGATCCGGGCGACCAAGGCGGAGCTGGAGACGCTCACGACCCGGATCGAGCAGGCCGAGCGGGAAGCGGACTACGCGACTGCGGCCCAGCTCAAGTACGGGACGCTCAAGGAGCTGACCGACCGGCTGACCGAGGAGGAGGCGACGCTCACGGCGCTCCAGGGTCCGGGCGCGCTCCTCAAGGAAGAGGTCGGTGCGGACGACATCGCCGGGATCGTCGGGGCGTGGACAGGGATCCCCGTCAACCGCCTGCTCGAAGGCGAGACGAACAAGCTGATCCACATGGAAGAGCGGCTCCACGATCGCGTCGTCGGTCAGGACGAAGCCATCCAGGCCGTCTCGGACGCGGTGCGGCGCGCGAGGGCCGGGCTCAAGGACCCGCGCCGCCCGATCGGCTCGTTCCTCTTCCTCGGGCCGACCGGCGTCGGCAAGACCGAGCTGGCACGCGCCCTCGCCGAGTTCCTCTTCGACGACGAGAACGCGATGGTCCGCATCGACATGAGCGAATACATGG
>DASYJV010000131.1:0-2398 GCA_035996105.1 Candidatus Limnocylindrales bacterium
GTCGAGGTGCTGGTGGCGACGCCCGGGCGGCTGCTCGACCACGTACAGAACAAGACGGTGATGTTCAACCAAGTCTCGATCCTCGTCCTCGACGAGGCGGACCGGATGCTCGACATGGGCTTCCTCCCGGATATCCAGAAGATCATCGCGCTGCTTCCGGCCCGTCGCCAGAACCTGATGTTCTCGGCGACCTTCTCCGACGACATCCGCCGCCTGTCGGGCGGGATCCTGCGCGATCCGGCGACCGTCGAGGTCGCTCCCCGCAACACCGCCGCCGAAGCGGTCCGCCAGCTGGTCTACGTGGTCGACCGCGACCGCAAGGAGGCGCTGCTCGCCCACCTGATCCGCAGCCACGACCTGCGCCAGGTCCTCGTCTTCACCCGGACCAAGCTCGCCGCGAGCCGGCTGGCCACCCGGCTCGACCGCGAAGGTCTCGAGGCCGTGGCGATCCATTCCGACCGCTCGCAGCCCGAACGGACGCGCGCCCTCGAGGGCTTCAAGACCGGCACGATCCGGGTCCTCGTGGCGACCGACGTCGCGGCCCGCGGGCTCGACATCGAGGATCTACCAGTCGTCGTCAACTTCGAGCTGCCGTGGAACCCGCAGGACTACATCCATCGCATCGGCCGGACCGGGCGCGCCGGTGCGAGCGGCGAGGCGATCTCGCTGGTCTGCATCGATGAGACCGATCTGCTGCGGGGCGTCCAGCGGATGCTCAAGCAGGCGATCCCGTGGACGACCGAGGAGGGGTTCGTCCCCGAGCGCGACAGCGAGCCGCGTCCGCTTGGCGCACGGGCCGGCCACGCCCGAACGGCACCCGACCACCACGCGCACCGCAAGCCGGTGCGCCGTCGCGCCGGCGCCGGGAGCGGCGGCTAGGCGGTCAGGCCAGTCCTCCGGCCGTCCCGATCGGGTCGACGGCCGCACCCGGGAAGAAGAAGCCCAGCAGCAGGTCGGCTCGGATGCGCTCGACCGTGTACCGGTTGACGAGGGCGTGGTCGCCGATCGCGACGCCCGATTCGGGGCGCGCCCGGACCGAGAGCCGGACGTCCTTCAGCAGCAGGAATTCGCCCGACGGCCTGGTCAGCGCACGACCGGGATCGAACCCGGGCAGGGTCGCGAGGTCGCCTTCGACCGTGTACGGACCCGTCTCGAGGTGGATGTGGTGCCAGGCGGCATGGACCGGGACACCCGGATCATCGTTGGCGACGGCGATGAGGACGTCGTCGCTCGGGATCGAGATCGAACCGGCGGGTTTGGCGGACGGCTCCTCGAGCCCCTGCCAGGCGGCGCCGTCGAGCAGCAGCCGGCCGCCATCCTCGAGGGCATCGCGGAGCGTGCCGGGACGGGCCAGAGTGCCGCTGGCCAGACCCCCGCTCGTATAGGCTTCGACACGGATCGCCATCATCGTCCCCTCTTGGCGTGGACGGAGTGTCGGCGGATACGGTCGCACCGGATAGACCCGTGGGTACCGGCGGTGGGAGGCGCTCGTACGGTCGGGGCAGAAAGCGGTTCCCGCTGGCACCACCCGATCGATCAGGAACCGGGCGGACAGTTGTTGCAATCGGACCACGGCAGGAGCGCGACTCGCAGCAGGTCTGCGACGATCCGATTGGGATCGCTCCGGCTCTGGTTCGTCAGCACCGCGATCGCGATGTGCTCATCCGCGAGCCAGCGCACGGCACCCCACACGCCGAGGAAGCGGCCCGAGTGACCGAGCGTCACGTACCCGTTGATGGGCGCGACCTGCACGCCCAGCCCGTAGGCGACGGTGGGCAGGTAGGACGTGGTCGGGAGCGCGTCGGCGACCATCGCGGCACGCGACAGCTGGTCGAGCGCGTCGCCGTCGTAGAGGGCCCTCGACCATGTCGCGAGATCGCCCGCGGTCGACGCGATCGAGCCGGCAGCCCCCGCTGCCGTCACCACCGAGGTGAAGGGCGCCACCTTCGAGCCATCGGCCAGGTCGATCGGGGGCAGCCGGACATTCGAGCCCGTGAAGCGATAGGCGTGGGTGAGCGGTCCCCGCGGCGGCTCGACCGCCTGGTAGGAGGTGTGGTCGAGCCCGAGGCGGGAGAGGAACCGATCGTGCAGCTGGGCGGCGACCGTCTCGCCGGTGAGGGCCTGCGCGAGGAGCCCGAGAAGCAGGTAGTTCGTGTTCGAGTAGTGCCACGCCGTCCCGGGCTTGCCGAACGGCTTGCCGACATAGCGCAGCGACCGATCGGCCGTCCACACGAGTCCCGGTCTGCTGAGCAGGGCACGGTCGATGCCGGGGCCGAAGAAGAAGTCGCGCAGCCCGCTCCGGTGATCGAGCAGCTGTCGGACCGTGATCGCGTGATCGATCGGCAGGGCGGGCAGGTAGCTGGTCACCGGCAGGTCCAGGCCGATCCGACCCTCTGCG
>DASYJV010000132.1:0-4444 GCA_035996105.1 Candidatus Limnocylindrales bacterium
CCCGGACGCGACGGCGACTTCCTCACCGCACCCGAGATGCATCCGATCTTCGGGGCCGCCCTGGCCCGGGCGGTCGCCGACGCGTGGGATGGGCTTGGGCGACCGGCGCCGTTCGTGCTGCGCGAGTACGGCGCGGGGACCGGGGTCCTGGCCGGTTCGATCCTCGACGCGATCCGCGCCGAGCGGCCCGACCTCGGCGCGGTCCTTCGCTACCAGGCCATCGAGGTCGAGCCGCGCCGGCTCGATGCGATCGACGAGCGTCTCGTCGGGGCCGGTCACGGCCGATCGCTGGTCCCGTCGGCCCCGGGTGACCCGCCGATCGAGGGGGTGGTCCTCGGCAACGAGGTGCTCGACGCGCTGCCGACCCACCGCGTCGTCGTCCGCGAGGGCGCCCTGCGCGAGGTCTTCGTCGGGACGCGCGACGGGAGCTTCATCGACGTCGAGGCGGAGCCTTCCACGCCGGCGCTCGAAGCTCGTCTTTCGAGCGAGGCGGTGATCCTGGCCGAGGGCCAAGTGGCGGAGGTCTGCCTCGAGGTCGACGGATGGGTCGCGGACGCGGCAGCCGGGCTTGGCCGCGGGATCCTGCTGCTCATCGACTACGGCCACCCGGCCCTCGAGCTATACGATCCGGTCCGTCGGCGCGAGGGAACGCTGCGAGCCTATCTTCGCCATCGCGTGCATGACGATCCGTACGGCCACGTCGGGCGCCAGGATCTGACCGCCCATGTCGATGTCAGTGCGGTCGAGCGAGCCGCCGCGGCTGCCGGGCTGGTCGACCTCGGGACCACGACCCAGGCCGAGTTCCTGGTCGGTCTCGGCATCGAGGAGCTGCTCCGCGCGATCCAGACCGACCCCGCCACGACGATCGAGGACTACCTCCTCGTCCGCTCGGCGCTGATGCGGCTGCTCGACCCTCGCGCGATGGGCCGGTTCCGGGTGATGGGCTTCGGACGCGGCTGGCCGGTCGGGCGACCGCTTGCCGGCTTCGGGTACCGGCTCGCGCCGCGGACCGATCCGGCCGATCGGGCGGATCCTGCCCTGGACCCTGACCCGACCTGACCGCCCCGGACCCCACCGGACTACGGCGACCTACCTATTGCTGGGCTTGGCTGGGTCGCAGCACGATTCGCGACGGTCGGGCACGACCTGACGGGGAGTGGCGCGCGAACCCTGCACGCGCGCTCGGAGCGCGCCGCTCCCCGACACACGGCGAGCGTGCGGCATCGCCGCCGGCCCGGCTCCCACTGTAGAATGCGACGAGGGCCAGGCACGCCCATCCCGGGTACGGCTGCGCTCTCCGCATGCATCCTCAGAAGGTCGCCCGACCCGGACGGGTCGCTCGAAAGGGAGTTCGGTTGGCCGGCATCTGGTACATCGTGGGCTTCGCCTTCGCAGGCGTCTCGTTCGTGTTCCTGACGATCGGCGCCGCCTGGCTCGTGTCACACCGCAACCGCGGCGACGAGCACAAGGGCCTGCCCTACGAGTCGGGGATCGACACCTACGGCGACACCCACGGCCGCTTCGGCCTGTCGTTCTACATCTACGCCCTGCTCTTCGTCGCCTTCGACATCGAGGTGGTCTTCATCTACCTCTGGGCGATCGCATTCAGGGACCTGCTGCTGGGCGGCCTCGTGAGCATGCTGATCTTCGTCGGGATCCTCCTGCTCGGGCTGGCCTACGCCTGGCGGAAGGGGGCGCTCACATGGCGCTGACGACCGGCAAGCCCGGCAAGAGCGGCAAGCCCGGCAAGCGAGGGGAACAGCCAGGCAACGAGCCCACCGGCTCGTCGGCGAGTCTGCCCGCGACCCGTCCGGCAGATGCGCTGATGGCACCGATCGTCGTGCCGAACACGCTGTGGCAGGCCGCCGACCCGGAGGCCTACGACGGCGGGCGTCCGACCGACATCACCCACCTGCGCGAGTTCGAGGCGAGCGGTCTCGGCCGGCACGACGACGCGCGCTGGAGCGGCGTCCTCGAGGTGATCCCGACGAAGGCCGACTACGTTCTCGATCTCATCCGGATGAACAGCCTCTGGCCGCTCCTGTCGGGGCTGGCCTGCTGCGCCATCGAGATGATGTCGGCGGCGACCTCCAAGAACGACATGGACCGCTTCGGGATGTTCCCGTTCCGTGCCAGCCCGCGCCAGGCCGATGTCCTGATCGTGGCCGGCACGCTGACGACCAAGATGGCCGGTCCGCTGGTCCGTCTCTGGGAGCAGATGCCGGAACCAAAATGGTGCGTGGCGATGGGCGACTGCACCTGTTCGGGTGGGAGATACAAGCGCAGCTACGCCACGGTCGAGGGGATCGACCGGGTCATGCCCGTCGATGTCTACGTGCCGGGTTGCCCGCCGCGCCCCGAGGGGCTCATCTACGGGATGATGAAGCTCCAGCAACTGGTCAAGGAGCGTCGCGGCCACTGGCCGGACCGGGCGATCGGGCCGACCGTGCCGGAGGACGTCTAGGCGTGGACCGCTATTTCAAGGCCCGCCTGGAGGCACGCTTCGGCGCGCTGCTGACCGGACCCATCCGCCAGCGCCACGACGAGACCGAGATGCGGATCGCGCCAGGTGATGTCGTCGCCGTGCTGAGCGCCCTGCACGATGAGCCGGGCTTCGGGTTCCAGTTCCTGAGCGACCTCGCGGGCGTCGACACCGGCGATGTCATGCAGGTCGTCTACCACCTCTGGAGCGAGACCACCCCGGACTGGTTGCGTGTCACCGCCGACGGGCTGTCGCGCGATGACCCGCGCGTCCCGTCGGTCACCTTCCTGTGGAAGGGCGCCGAGTGGATGGAGCGCGAAGCGTACGACATGTTCGGGATCACGTTCGAGGGCAATCGGGACCTGCGCCGCATCTACATGCCGCCCGACTATCAGAGCTTCCCCCTGCGCAAGGATTTCTACCTGGCCGACGACGCAGCCCGGTCGCCAGGGGCCGGCGTGCGGCCCATGGAGCGGACCCACTCGCCGAGCAACGCCCCGGCCACGGCGCTCGTCCGCCGGACGGCGGGCTGACCGGAGCGCCGAGCGATGCCCGTCAGCCAGGCCCACCAGTCGACCGACGATCCCCGCGTGACGCTCGACCGCGAGCTGGGCGTCTTCGAGCCCGTCCCGCCCTACCCGCCGCGGACCGAGCGCGAGGCCGAGTTCTACACGCTCGGTGACGGCGAGATGTTCATCAACATGGGCCCCCAGCATCCGTCGACCCACGGCGTCCTGCGGGTGGTGCTCAAGCTCGATGGCGAGAAGGTCGTCGATCTCGACCCGGTGCTCGGCTACCTCCACCGCGGCGTCGAGAAGCTGTGCGAGAACTCGGACTACCACCAGGCCATCTGCTACACGGACCCGCTCGAGTACGTCAGCGCCCTGTTCAACGAGTGGGCGCCGGTCCTCGCCTTCGAGAAGCTGATGGACGTCCAGGTCCCGCGCCGCGCCGAGTACATCCGGGTCCTCTCGACCGAGCTCAACAGGATCGCCAGCCACGCCCTCTTCCTCGGCTGGATGGCGCTCGACCTCGGCGGTCTGACCCCGATCCTGTGGTCGTTCATCGAGCGCGACGAGATCGTCGAGATGCTGGCGTCGCTGACCGGGGCGCGGATGCTGTTCAACTACTTCCGGATCGGTGGCGTCAACGGCGACCTCAACCATGACTTCATGAGCCGGCTCGGGGAGTGGATGGGCAAAGCGACCCAGCAGATCGATTCGGGCAACGCCTTGCTCAACGAGAACGAGATCTTCGTTCGCCGGATGCGTGGCCTGGGCACCATCGATACGGCCACCGCGCTGCGGATGGTGATGACCGGGCCGAACCTGCGAGCGACGGGGGTCCCCTTCGACATCCGCCGGGCACACCCCTATAGCGTCTTCCCCGAGCTCGAGTTCGACATCCCGACGCGCTCGGAGGGTGACTGCCTGGCTCGCTACCTGCTCCGGATGGACGAGATCAAGCAGAGCCTGCGGATCATCGACCAGTGCCTCCACAACATGCCCGACGGGCCGATCATGGCAAAGCTGCCACGGCTGCTGCGGCCACGACCCGGTCGTGCGTATGCCGCCGTTGAGGGCCCGCGCGGCCAGTACTCGACCTATGCCATCAGCGACGGCACCGACCAGCCGTTCCGGATGCGGATCCACGACCCCTCGTTCATCCACCTCCAGTCGGTCGGGCTGATGATGCCGGGCAACCTGATCGCCGACACCATGGCCATCATGGCCAGCCTCGACCCGATCATGGGCGGGGTCGACAAGTGACCGTCGTCGGGAAGACGTGGGCTCGGTTGACCCTGCCGGGCAAGGTCATCTTCACGGCGATCCCGATCCTGCTGATCCTGACCATCGGGCTGGTGGCGGGGATCGCGATCCTGGGCGGTCCGATCGTCAACGTTTTGGCGGCCAACCTGCCGATCGTGCGGTTCGTGGTGGCGGTCACCATCGTGCTGCTGAT
>DASYJV010000133.1:0-4094 GCA_035996105.1 Candidatus Limnocylindrales bacterium
GACGAAGCCCACAGCGTCGATCCCGCTGGTCGATCCCCCGGGCATCGGGCTCATCAGTGCCGAGACACCGGGCGCCGTCGTCGCGGTCGCACCGGCCGCTCTCACCGCATCCGGACTGACGATCCCGATCACGATGCCCGCCAAGCCGGGGCTGTATCGGCTGGTGACGACCATCCACGACGCGAGCGGGGTCGCCTATGACGCCGCCACCCAGGACCTGCTCGGCGCGATGCTCGTCCGCGTGACCGGGTCGCTGTCGGCGAGCTACGGCGTCCCGGCCGACCTCCAGGCAACGGCTGGCGGAAGCCTCGCCGTCCGCGTTCGGGTGGCCAACACCGGGACCGAGCCATGGAGCCAGCCGACCGATCTGCACCGGGTCGTGGGCCTGCCGAGCACGTCGACGGCCGCACCGCACCTGGTCGCGCGCTGGGTCCGTCTCGATGACGCCCCAGGCACGGAGCCTGCCGGGGTCCCCGACGCCATCCGGGTCGACGCCGCTCCGGGCACGGAGTCCCTGCTCGACTTCACGATCGCCACACCCAGCCAGGCCGGGCCGTATCTCCTCATGTTCGACCTCGAGACGGAGGACGGACAGTCGCTTGCCTCACTCGGCGTCGCGCCGGGGATGACGCGGGTCGTCGTCGGACCGGGGGTCCCCGGGACGGACCCCGGACTGCCCAACGGCGGGAGCGGTTCCTAGGGCTGCCAGGTATCAGGGAGCCCGATAGCGACGCCATCCTTGCGGGACGGTCGCCTCTACACTGCCGAGGTGGCCAAGACTTCCGCCCGAACGGCCGCCTCCCTCCTGGTCGAGGCGCTAGCGGCCGAGGACTGCGAGTACGTGTTCTCGGTCCCGGGCGAAGAGACGATGGACGTCCTCGATGCGCTGAGCCGCCAGGAGGCGGTCCGGCACATCACCACCCGCCATGAGCAGGGTGCCGCGTTCATGGCCGACGTCTACGGCCGCCTCACTGGTCGCGCCGCGGTCGCGATGGCGACGCTGGGCCCGGGTGCGACCAACCTCGTGACGGGCATCGCAGACGCGTACCTCGACCACGCCCCCATGGTGGCCATCACCGGCCAGACGGGACTCGACAAGCTCCACAAGGAGTCCCACCAGTTCGTCGACATCGTCCGGATGCTGGAGCCGGTGACGAAGTGGAACCAGCGGGTCGAGCTCGTCGGGGCGCTCCCGGAGATCGTGCGCCGGGCGTTCCGCGTCGCGCAGCTCGAGAAGCCGGGGCCGACCCACATCGAGCTGCCGGAGAACCTGGCGGCGACCGAGGTCCCCGACGAGCTTCGACCGATCGAGCCGACAAAGGCCTATTTCCCGGAGCCGACCGACGAGGCGATCGAGCACGCCGCGGGGCTGCTCGCGGGATCGACGCGACCGCTCATCCTGGCGGGCAATGGCGTCCTGCGGCGGAACGCCTCGCCCGAGCTGCGCGCGCTGGCGAACGGACTCCATATCCCGGTCGCGGTGACCTTCATGGGCAAAGGCGCGATCGACGACCGCAGCCACCTCTCGCTGATGGCGGTCGGTCTCCAGGCCCGTGACCACGTGCTGTCAGGTTTCGACCGGGCAGACCTCGTGGTCGCCGTCGGCTACGACCTCGTTGAATACGCGCCATCGCGCTGGAACCCGGACGGCCGCAAGCGGATCATCCACATCGACACCCAGCCGGCCGATGTCGATGCCTTCTACCAGCCGGAGATCGAGCTTATCGGCGACATCGACGGGACGCTCCGGCGCCTGCTCGCCGCCCTCGAGCCGCGGGGCATCGGCGGGCGCAGCGCCAGCGAGCGCCACGCCGCGCGCGAGACGCTCGTCCACCAGGATCTCCGGACGGCACTGCTCGCGGACCTCGGCGCCTTCGAGCACGACGATGGCTGGCCGATCAAGCCGCAGAAGGCCCTGGTCGATCTGCGCCGCGCGATGGCCCCGAACGACATCGTGGTCAGCGATGTCGGCGCCCACAAGATCTGGGTCGCGCGGCTCTACCAGGCATACGAGCCGAACACCGTGATCATCTCCAACGGGTTCGCCGCGATGGGCATCTCGCTGCCCGGGGCGATCGCCGCCAAGCTCGTCCACCCCGACCGCCGGGTGGTCGCCCTGTGCGGCGACGGGGGCTTCCTGATGAATTCGCAGGAGCTCGAGACGGCCCGTCGGGTCGGCGCGAACGTGACCGTGGTCGTCTGGCGTGACGACGGTTATGGCTTGATCGACTGGAAGCAGCGCAGCGAGTTCGGCCAGCCGTTCGGCGTCGGGTTCGGCAACCCCGACTTCGTGGCGTACGCCCAGTCATTCGGTCTCGCCGCCTACCGGCCGGAGACCAGCGCCGATCTCTACCCCACCCTCATGCGCGCGCTCGAGCACGACGGCCCCTCGCTCGTCGAGGTGCCGATCGATTACCGGGAGAACCTGCGACTGACCGAACGGCTGGGCGCGCTGTCCTACGGCTGATGGACGGGCCGGCGCCCGAGGTCAGGGAGCCGGGGCTTTCGGCTTCTTCGGCTTGGGTGGTCGCTTCGGGGTCTTGTCGCCCATGAACTCTCCTCAGGTCGACGGGTATCCGTGGCTGGAGCCAGACCAACGATAGCCCACTCCGTGACGGGTGACCCGCCGAATCACGGTCCGGTCGGACTCCCGATCCGGAAGGGAAGCGTCACCACCACCCCACCGCCGAGCGCCACCTGGAACGCGTAGTCGCCCGCCGGCCAGCCGTTGCCGGTCCAGGCCAGGGGTTCGGTCAGGGGTTTGTCCGTCGCCAGGAAGAAGGCACCCGACGCGGCAGAGACGATCGGGCCGGGGTTCGGACCCGTCGTGACGCCGATCAGCGCGGCGAGGTCCTGTCCCAGGGCGATCACGCGGACTCGAGGCCCGATCGAGAGCAGCTGGATCGCCAGAGGTCGGATCGACTCCGGCCATGTCGCGGCGATGGCGAGGCTCGTGGCGCCCGGGTGGCCCGCGAACGGCCCCGGCCCTGCCTGTGACGGCTCGATCGATCGCCAGCTGACGTCGGGGGTGATCGTCGGCGTTCGACGCGCCACGGCGATGTCGAATTGGCGGCCCGACACGTAGGCGACCGCGACGCCCCAGTCGGTATGGCCGTCGACGATCGCCATCGACCCGAGATCGAGACCCCGGAACAGGCGCGGCCCCGGCCACGGACTGTCCGGCTGCGAAGCAGTGGCGGCAGGAGCCACCGCGTCGGATGCCGGGACGACCGCCGCGCTGCTGTTCGCGACCCGGATCGGCGGGATCGGCTGCGCGACGCCGTGGTCCCACGGTTTCCACACGGCTATGGCCAGACCCACGGTCACGATCAGGACCGCGATCACGGCCGAGCGCGGACCGTCGCGTCTCCCCACCCTGACGAGCGACGGAGGGTCGTCATGCCCGGCGTCGGGCTCCGGTGTGCGAAACGGGTCGTTGCTGTCCACGTCTGCGCATTGTCGCCCGCTCGCGTCATTCGGTCGGGCTACGATGACCGGCATGAACCAGACGCCACCCTCCGGATGCACCCACGCCGACTTCATCCACGATGTCCGCCCATCGGCGGACGGCTGCGAGGACTGTCTCCGCATCGGGGGCTGGTGGGTCCACCTGCGGATGTGCATGACATGCGGCCACGTCGGCTGCTGTGATTCGTCGCCCAATCGTCATGCCAGCGCCCACGCCCGTACATCGGGCCACCCGATCATCCGCTCCCTCGAGCCCGGCGAGGACTGGATGTGGTGTTTCGTCGACCAGGTGGTCCTGTGACCCGCTGATCAGACGAGCGGCGCGACCTCACGGTCGAAGCGTTCGGCGCTCGCCACGAGCGCAACGGGATCCGTGGTGACGAAGGACAGGGCGAGGTGCTCGACGCCAAGCGCGGCGAACGCCCGAACCTCTGCCGCGATCTCCTCGGGCGAACCGTGCATCGAATAGGCGCTGTCCGCGCCGGCCTCGAACCGGACGCGGGTTCGCGCCGACAAGCTCGGCATCGGTCGGCCGGCGGCCTCGGCCGCGGCTCGAACGATCGAGGCCTTCTCGCCGTAGGCCGCCGGCCCGACCGAGCTCGATTGATAGCCGTCGGCAAGCTGGC
>DASYJV010000134.1:0-1742 GCA_035996105.1 Candidatus Limnocylindrales bacterium
CCGATCGGATAGGCGATCCCGTGCGAGAAGACCTCCAGGGTCGCGTTGACTCGGCCGAGGATACGGTCCGGGATGACGCCCTGGATGAGCGATAGCTCGGCGACGCCCTCGATCGTCTGCAGGCCATCACCGACCAGCTGCGGGATGAAGACCATCACCGTCGCGACCAGCAAGGGTCCGCCCGCGAGTGGCGTCAGCACCCCGATGACCGATGCGCCGGCCGCCGTCCAGATGAGCGCCGGGCCGAACCCCAGGCGCTCGATGACCTTCGAGGCGAAGAACGAGCCGATCAGCGATCCGACGCCGCCGGCTGACACGACGACGCCGAGCAGGAATGGGGTGAGGTGCAGATCCTGGATGAGATAGATCGTGTAGAGGACGCCGTAGAACGAGCCCGCGACGTGGGCGATGATCGACCGGAGGGTCAGCGGGAGGAGGACCGGGTGCCGCCGGACGAGCCGCAGGCCCTCCAGGATCTCGAGCCGCATCGGCGTGGGCGAGGTCCGCGGCGGCCGCGCCGGCTCCGGGCTGCGGATCAGGACCAGTGCGATCGCCGAGACGACGAAGGAGATCGCGTCGACGAGGATCGCGAGCGGCGCGCCGATCAGCTGGACGAGGCCGCCGCCCAGACCCGGACCGCCGATCTCCGCCAGCGATGCGCTGGTGGCCAGCTTGCTGTTGCCGTCGACGACCCGGTCGACCCCGATGAGGGACGGCACGTAGGCCGGATAGGCGGCATCGAAGAGGGCGCCGAGGCAGCCTTCAAGGAAGACCACCAGGTAGAGCTGCTCGATCCGCAGCGCGTTGGCGATGGCCGCCACCGGGATGGACAACAGAAGGACGGCCCGAAGCGCGTCGGCGGCGATGAGCAGCGGGCGCCTCCGCAGTCGGTCGACCCATGCGCCCGCGAAGAAGCCGACGAGGAGGACCGCGAGACTGGCGGACACGACCAGCAGCGCCATCTCGAACGGGCCCGCTCCCAGGACGAGCAGCGCGACGAGCGGGACGGCGGTCCGGGTCACCACCGAACCGAGCTCGGAGACGGTCTGGCCGACCCACAGCTTCATGAAGTCGTCGTGTCGCCAGAGCGACGCGTTCACCACACGGGAGAGCGTACTGGAGCCGACCCCGGTGACGAGACGGCGGGACGGCACGCGCTGCCGAGCTGCCTATCCTTCGAGGATGGACACCCGTCCGACAGACCTTCGCACGGCGATCCAGCTGTCCGTGGTCAGCGTCGCCTGGGGCGGCCTGGCCGGCATCGCTGCCCTCATCCTCGCCTACGACGCGGGCAGCCTCTCGCTCCTCGGCTTCGGCGTCGACGCGGTCATCGACTCGTGCGCCTCGGTCACATTGATCTGGAGGTTCTCGATGGAGGGCCGAGCACCACGACGGGCCGATCGTGTCGAGCACGCGGCCGAGCGGATCGTCGGCGGCATCCTGATCGCGGCCGCCCTGTCACTCGCGGTGGGAGCCGTCAGGGCGCTGGTCGCCCATGTCGAAGTGGCGACGACCATCGGCGCCATCGTGCTCCTGTGCGCCTCGGTCGGCGTCCTCCCGCCGTTGGCGATCGCAAAACGGCGGGTGGCGTCGCGGCTGGGAAGCCGCGCGCTCCGTGCCGATTCATTGTTGACTGCGGCCGGTGCCGTCCTCGCCGGGGTCAGCCTGGTCAGTCTCCTGCTCGCGACAACCGCCAGCGTCTGGTGGGCCGACTCGGTCGGGGCCTTCATCATCGCCGCCCT
>DASYJV010000135.1:0-1856 GCA_035996105.1 Candidatus Limnocylindrales bacterium
CGCCTCGATCGTGGCGGCTGGCGGTGCCGTCGTCTCGGAGCTCGGCCCCGACGTTGCGCCGAGCAAGGGCACGTTCCCGCGGCGCAACCGGATCATCAGCGGCCTGTCGGATGCGACCGTCGTCGTGGAGGCGCCAGCGCGAAGCGGGGCCCTGATCACGGCCTCCTGGGCGCTCGAGCAGGGACGAGAATGTTTCCTCGTCCCGGGCTCGATCGACGCGCAAGCGTCGGCCGGCTGCCTCGCGTTCCTGCGCGAATTCCCGCACAGCGCCCGGATCGTGACCGGCATCCCGCAGCTCCTCGACGACCTCGGTCTGGCCGATCATCTGGCCGCACCGGGTGTGACCACTCACGCCGCGGCCACCCTGGCCGACGTCGGCGAAGCGGCCGGGCGTCTCGGTCGCGAGCTGGTGAATGGTCGCGCGACGGTGGACGAGCTGGTGGCCGCCACCGGCTGGCCCGTGGCCAGCGTCCTGGCCGGTCTGACACTGCTCGAGCGGCGCGGTCTGGCGCTCGGCGTCCATGGTCGGTTCAGGCCCGTCGGTGGACTGGCTGCCGCGGCTCCGGCCAAAGCGGGCCAGCGCCCTCGCGCGACGAGTTGAGACACGGCGGCGTGCTCGCGGTTGCCCGGGCCGTCCGGCCGGTGCTATCCTCGGGCCCGGCCGCTCGTACCACGGGGCGGCCTCGCCCCCCTCGCTGGAACCCCAGGCCACGAGCAGGAGCCGTCTATTGCGTCAGGCCACCGTCAGGCTGCTGGCCGTCCCCGTCGTCGCGGTCTTCCGTGTCGGCGGATCGCTGCACCGCTCGATCGTCGCGCGAGTCGGCCTCGCGCTCGGTCTCGCGATCCTGCTCGGGATCGGGGTCGTCGGTGGCGGACAGCCCGCGAGCATAGGGGCCAGGCCGGTCAGCCCCATCCTGCCGTTGACCCAGGCGGCGTTCACGACGACCTTCTCGACCGATCGGGGACTCACAGAGCCCGTCAAGATCGGATTTAGCACCGCGATGGACCCGGATTCCGTCGCCGCCTCGATCGGCGTGGAGCCATCGACACCGGTCGACCTTGCCTGGGACCCCACGGGAACCGAGCTCACGGTCTCGCCCCGGGACCGTTGGCCGGTCGGGACCTTCGAGACGGTGACGGTTCGGGCCGGCGCGATGGCCCGGTCCGGACAGCCCCTGCTGAGACCCGCGCGAGCGGTCTTCCTGACGCGTGACGCGACGAGGGTCTCGATCTTCCCCACGGAGGTGGCCGGTCGGGGCGTATCGACGTCGACGGCATTCCTGCTCTCGTTCTCCGGACCGGTCGACACCGCCACGGTCGGGCCGGCGATCCGTCTCGACCCGCCGGCGCCCGGGACCGTCCACCTGTCGCTGGCCGCCGACGGTCGCGTGCGCTACCTCTTCGTCCCGACGAAACCCCTTCGGCCTGACCTCGCCTATCGGCTGACCGTCGCCGACGTCCACGATGCGGACGGGCTGGCGGTCGCCGCGAACTCGCTCGCGGTCCAGACCGTGCACGCTCCGGCGGTCGTCCGCTTCCGCCCCCGGGCCGATGCGAGCGGCGTGATTCGGGGCGCCGTCATCTCCGTGCGCTTCACCGAGGCCATGGATCGGCCCAGCACGGCACGCGCGTTCAGGGTCTCCGTGGCCGGAAAGACGGTCGCGGGCAGCATCCATTGGGCTGAGGCCGATCGTGTCCTCGTGTTCACCCCTGCGCGCAGCCTGCCAGCCGGCGCGACGATCTCGATGGATGTCGGCGTGGCTGCCAGCAACCTGGCCGGCGTCCGCCTCGCCGCCCCTGGCCACGGCACGTTCCGGACGGTGGGTCGCGTGGTCATCGCGGGCAAGGCCGCGCCC
>DASYJV010000136.1:0-3358 GCA_035996105.1 Candidatus Limnocylindrales bacterium
AGACACGGGGGACACGGATCAACGAGGAGCGGACGCGTCAGGTGCTCGAGACCGGCGCCGAGACCGTCGCGACGTCGTGTCCGTTCTGCATGGTGATGATGTCGGATGGACTGGCCGCCGCGCCGGGCGGGACCGCGGTCAACGCCATGGACATCAGCGAGGTCCTTGCCGCCCGCATCGCAGCGACCCCGACGGACCGTCGGCTGTCGGTCCTGTAGCCGCGTGACCCGACCTGACGATGCGATCGCCGCGGATATCACCACGGAGGCCCTCCGGCTGACCGATCGGGTCGCCGCCGCAGAGCGACCGATCCGGCTCATGGGCGGCATGGCGGTCTGGCTCGTTGCGCCGAGCGTCCGTCGGCCACCCTATCTCCGTCCCTACGCCGATCTCGACTTCGCGGCCAGCGGCAGCGACCGGAAGGGCACGGGAGCATTCTTCGAGGCGGCCGGCTACGTCCCCGAAAAGCTGTTCAACGCCATCCACGGGGCGACCCGGCTGAACTACCGGCACCCAGACGGATCCTGGACGATCGACGTGCTCTTCGACCGGCTGGAGATGTCGCATACGATCGATCTAAAGGGTCGACTCGCCGGTCCCGGCCCCACCCTGGATCTCGCCGACCTGCTCCTCACGAAGCTCCAGATCTGGGAGATCAACCGCAAGGACCTTGGCGATATCGTCTGTCTCCTCGCCGACTCCGACGTGGGTGGGGCGCGCCGTGACGATGGCTCGCCCGCCATCGACGTGGGCCGGATCGTCGACCTGACACGAGCCGACTGGGGTCTCTGCCACACGGTCGAGCGGAACCTGCGCCGGGCTGCGCAGCAGGCGGCCGCCGAACCCCCGACCGCAGGCCGGCACGACCCTGTGGCGGCGGTTGCCAGCATCCTGGCCGCCATCGAAGCGTCGCCCAAGACGACGGGCTGGCGGCTGCGGGCCCGGGTCGGCGAACGGACGCGGTGGTACGAAACCCCCGAAGAGGTCCGGCACGAGGGCTGAGCCAGGCTGAGCCTGGGCTAGCCGGGCCGAGGGAGCGCTCGCCCTCGTCCCGCTCAGGCCTCGGCGAGCACCCCGCGCCGCCCGAGCGCCTCGCGCCAGTAGTCCACGGTCGCCTCGAGGTCATCGAGGACGTCCGCGTCCTCCTGCTCGAACGCTGGGATCACCTCGATGATCAGGTCGGAACGGTCCGTGCCGCCTTCGGCCAGCGCGTCGATCACCCGGTCCGCCTCGATGCGGCCTTCGGCGTTCCGCGCCTGGGTGAAGGGCCAGTGATGGTCTCCGTCCGCGTCCGACTGTTGCAGCTGGATGATCGGCGCGGTCGGACCGAACTGGCGCAGCCAGGCGTATGGGTCGCGGTCGTCGCCGCTCGTCCCCGGCACGCACATGTGACCGACATCAAGGCAAAGCGCGATCGCCGCCTGCCCGGTCGTGGCTGGGGAGATGAGGTCGCGGATCATCGCCATGGTCGATGGTTCGCGAGCCGCCGCGAGGTTCTCGACGAGGATGGTGCCCAATCCCGAGGCCGATGCTTGCCGCGCGAGCGCCCGCAGGGACGCCTGAAGGTCGTGCCACCGCTCGGCCCGCCGCGTGGGATCCGTCCAGTCGGACACGCTCATCGCCCCGACGTGACCGCCCGTCGCCGTTGCGCCGAGTCGCGCCGTGAACGCGATCACGCGTTCGTACCAGGCACGTGCGGCCTCCCGCGCGGCAGGATCCGGGTCGAGGAGGAGGTTCGCGGAGTAGGCAGCGAGGCCCGTGAAGGTGCTTGCGACATCGAGCCCCGCCGCGGAGGCCGCTGCCAGGATGGCCGCCGCCTGCCGCTCGTCATCCTCGGTCGTTCCGGTCAGGTCGACCAGGTCGAGCGAGTGCTGGACGAGCCGAAGGTCGAAGCGGTCGGCCACGATCGGCGCCCAATCGTCGGGCTGGGGCCAGCGCTTCACCGCGAAACAGGTGTTGATCCCCAGACGGAGCAACATCAGTCGGTCGCCTTCCTGCGGACGACCGATGCCGCGACAAGCTCGCGATAGCGGCTCGACGCCTCGTCATATCGCGTCCGGGTCGCCGGATCGGGCTCGATCACCGGCCCGGGGCGCACGCATCTGACCACGGCCTCACCCACGTCGCGGTACGCCCCGATCCCGATGCCGGCAAGCATCGCCACCCCGGTCACGGCCGCGTCACCGGGGATCGTGCGGACCGGGAGACCGGTCGCGTCCGCCTTGATCTGGTTCCACGTGGCGAGCCTCGCATCGCCGCCCGAGATCCGCAGCTCTGTCGGTGGGGCGCCACCCGCTCGCAGGAGATCCAGCTGGTCGCGGATCGCGTAGGCGACGCCTTCGAGCATGGCCCGGGCGATGACCCCGCGGTCGTGACGCAGCGAGAGACCGGTGACCGCGCCGCGCAGTGTCGGATCGGTTCGTTCGCCGTCGCCGAGCGCCGGGATCAGGAGGAGGCCGTCGGACCCCGGCGCGACCGCCCGGGCCTCGGCATCCAGCCGCTCGTAGTCCCGGGAACTGGCGCGACCGGCCCGTCCGCCGTAGAGGAGGTTCGCCAGCCACGTGACTGCGGCGCCGGAGGTATTGAGGCCGGTCTCCGTCGTGTACGAAGACCCGACGACGTGTGGATAGTGGGTGACGTCAAGGATCGGCAGGGGCTCGGGCACGACCGTATTGAGACACGTGGATGACCCCGCCATCTCGCTCACGGGACCGTGTACCAGCACCCCTGCCCCGAGTGCGCAGGCCTGGCTGTCCGCGCCCCCGAGCACGACCGGGATCCCGGTTTGCAGCCCGAGACGCTGCGCGACGGCCGCACGCAGTCCGCCGACGACCTCCGCCGAGGCCCGAAGCGGCGGCATCCAGTCGCCCGGGATCTCCATGGCCTCGAGCAAGTCGGTCGCCCAGGTTCGCGAGCGCAGGTCGTACAGCAGGGTGGCGGCCGCGTGTGTCCCGTCCGTGGCCGCCTCGCCGGTCAGCGTCAGGGCCAACCAGTCGCGTGGCTGGAGGACGAGCGCCCCGCGCTGCCAGGCATCGGGAGCGTGCCGCTGGAGCCAGCGCAGCTTGGGCGCGATGTGGAACGCGGCCGGGAGGTGCCCGGTCCGGGCGTGGAGCGCCTCTGCGCCGAAGGTGTCGCGCAGCCATGCTGCCTCGGCGGTCGCGCGGTTGTCTCGATAGATCAGGCCCGGAGTGACCGGTCGATGCGCCGCGTCAAGGAGCACGACCGACGGGCATTGCCCGGTCAGTCCGATGGCAAGGACCCGTCGTCGTGGCCCGAGGCGCACGACGAGCTCGCCCAGGGCCCCCTGAGCCGCAGATCGCCAACGCCCGGGATCCTGCTCGGCCCAGCCCGATCTGGG
>DASYJV010000137.1:0-2492 GCA_035996105.1 Candidatus Limnocylindrales bacterium
CCCTGCTCCCGGTCGATCGGTCGGCAACGCTGGCTGCGCTGCGTGCCGAGACGGTGCGGGCCGCCCGGACCGACGACGGGCACCGGGCGTGGGTCATCCGCGACACGCTAACCAAGCTCGATGGGGCGACGGCCGCCGAGCTTCGTGACCGGCTTGCCGGGATCCGCCGGCGGCCCGGCGCGCCCGCGACCTCGTCCTCGGCCGACACGGTCGCCCGGTTCGGTCAGCTTCCGGAACCGGCGACGCACCCCGAGCCTCCGCTTTGAAGGCCAGCCCTCGCAGCCCGCTTCCCACTGACCCGACAGGAGTGATCCGAACGTGACCGACGATCTGGGCGATTTCCGCTCGATCCGCATCGAGGACGAGATGCGGGTGAGCTACCTCGATTACGCGATGAGCGTGATCGTGGCTCGCGCTCTGCCGGACGTTCGCGACGGCCTCAAGCCCGTGCATCGCCGGATCCTCTACACGATGGGGGAGATGGGCCTCTCCGCGACGAGCTCGTACCGGAAATGCGCGGCGATCGTCGGCGAGGTGATGGGCAAGTACCACCCGCACGGCGACCAGGCGCTCTACGACGCGCTCGTCAGGCTCGCCCAGGACTTCTCGATGCGCTACCCGCTCGTCGATGGGCAGGGCAACTTCGGGTCGGTCGATGGCGACACCGCGGCCGCCATGCGGTACACCGAGGCGCGTCTGACCGCGATCGCCGGCGAGATGCTGGCCGACATCGACAAGGACACCGTCGACTTCGTCGATAACTACGATGGCACCCAGAAGCAGCCGTCGGTGCTCCCGGCGAAGCTCCCGAACCTGCTCGTCAACGGCAGCTCCGGGATCGCGGTCGGGATGGCGACCAACATCCCGCCCCACCACCTCGGTGAGATCGTCGACGCGACGATCGCGATGATCGAGGACCCGGAGCTGACCTCGGACGACCTGTGCAGGTTCGTCAATGGACCGGACTTCCCGACGGGGGGGACGATCTACCGCTTCGAGCGCCAGCGCAACACCCTGACTGGGGAGTGGGAGACCGTCGACGCGATCCGCCAGATGTACGCCCACGGCCGGGGCCGCGTGGTGATGCGCGCCCAGGTGGCCTTTGAAGAGGCGAAGGGCGATCGGACGGCGATCGTCGTCACCGAGCTGCCATACCAGGTCAACAAGGCGAGCCTCCTCGAGAAGATCGCCGAGCTGGTCAAGGACAAGCGGATCGAGGGGATCGGCGACCTGCGCGATGAGTCCGACCGGGACGGGATGCGCATCTATATCGAGCTCAAGCGCGACACGAACCCGCACATGGTGCTGAACAACCTGTTCAAGCACACCCCGATGCAGCTCGCCTTCAACATGAACATGCTGGCGCTGGTCGACGGCCAGCCGCAGACGCTGCCGCTGCGCAGCGTGCTCGTCCACTACCTCGAGCATCGACGCGAGATCATCCGCCGTCGCACCGAGTTCGACCTGGGCAAGGCTCGCGCCAGGGCGCACATCCTCGAAGGCCTCAAGATCGCCCTAGATAACCTCGACGCGGTCATCAAGACCATCCGCGAATCGCAGGAAGTCGACGACGCGCGCAACAACCTGATGAGCCGATTCGAGCTGTCCGAGCTCCAGGCCCAGGCGATCCTCGATATGCGACTCGCTCGCCTGGCCGCGCTCGAGCGCAAGAAGATCGAGGACGAGTACCTCGGGATCATCCAGCTGATCGCCGAGCTGGAGGACATCCTGGCCAACCCGGCCCGGGTCAGCCAGATCATCAAGGACGAGCTGGCCGAGCTGAAGAAGAAGTTCGCCGGCGAGCGCCGGACGAGGGTCGCCGACGACTTCAGCCGCGAGATGACCGACGAGGACCTCATCGCCAACGAGGACGTCGTCGTCACGATCTCGGGCCGTGGCTACATCAAGCGCCAGCCGGTCGCCACCTACCGCCGCCAGCACCGCGGAGGCAAGGGGATCATCGGCCACGTGACGCGCGAGGAGGATGCGGTCGAGCACCTGCTCGTCGCCAACACCCACGACTGGGCGTTGTTCTTCACCAACCGCGGCCGCGTCTTCAGCGCCAAGGTCCACAACATCCCCGACGCCAGCCGCCAGGCCAAGGGCATCCCGATCATCAACCTGCCGGGCGTCCAGGTCGACTCCGGCGAAGTCCCGATGGCGACGATCATGCTGCCCGACTTCAAGGCGGGCTCGTACCTGGTCCTCGCCACGCGCAAGGGCATCGTCAAGAAGACCCCGCTCGAGCAGTTCGAGAAGGTCCGCTCGTCGGGGATCCGGGCGATCACGCTGAAGGACGACGATGAGCTCGCCTGGGTCGATGTTTCGACCGGCGACGACGACGTGATCATCGCGACCGCCCAGGGCAAGCTCGCCCGCTTCTCGGAGGACGAGGTCCGCGCGATGGGTCGCGACGCCGCCGGCGTCATCGGCATCCGGCTCGCCCGCAAGGGCGACTCGGTCGTCGGCATGAGCGTCGTCCAGCCCGAGAG
>DASYJV010000138.1:0-1905 GCA_035996105.1 Candidatus Limnocylindrales bacterium
CCGCTGGAGCCTCCTCCTGGTGGAGGCCTTGCTGGCCGGGCCGCGCCGGTTCAATGACCTGGGGGTCGCGGTCCCCGGCATCGCGCCGAACATCCTCAGCGACCGACTGCGGCGGCTGGAGCGCGAACGGATCGTCCACGCCACGCCGTATCAGGAGCGTCCGCCCCGGATGTCCTATGCGCTCACTGCCGATGGCCGCGATCTCGCGTCGGCGCTCCGGCTCCTGGCCGATTGGGGAGCGCGCCGTACCCCGTCGGCCGGTGCCGGCGCCGCCCCCATCCGCCACAGTCGGTGCGGGACGCCACTCGAGGCACGCTGGTACTGCCCGACCTGCGACCTGCCGGTGAACGCTCCGGAGGCAGAAGCGACGACGAGCTTCTAGCGGTTCGCCGCTCGGCTCTCGGCCCTGACCGGGGCCGGTCCCGTCGATTCCCTGATGATCAGCCGCGGCGGCGCGATCACGTCGGCGATCGCCGAGCGCTCCCGCTTGGTGTCGATCATCTCGAACAGCATCTCGGCGGCGATCCGACCCATCTCGGGACCTGACTGGCTGACCGTCGTAAGCGGGGGGATCGTGTAGCCGACGATGTCGATGTCGTCGTAGCCGACGATCGAGAGGTCTCGCGGGATGACGATGCCCACCTCGGCGGCGGCGCGGATCAGTCCGATCGCGATGGTGTCCGAGGTCGCGAAGATGGCCGTCGCATCGTGCTCGGCGGCGCCAGGCCCGCCGGCGAACAGCCGCCGACCCGCCTGGTACGCGGGTTCGGGTGCGCCGGGGCTCTCGATGATCTCGACCCGGATGGCTTCGTCGGCCCCATGCGAGCGCATGAACGCCTCGTACAGCTCGATGCGCTGCCGACCGTCGGAGGTCTGCAGGTCGGACACGCAGCTGATCCGACGATGCCCGAGGCCCCACAGATGCTCCATGACGAGCCGGCTGCCCATGACGCCGTCGCTGTAGACGCCAGGGATCTCGCGTGGGCCCGTCCGATCGGTGACGCCGACGATCGACCCGTGCTGCTCGGCCAGGACGCCGATCGTCCCGGACGCTCCCTCCAGATCGCCGATGACGATGATGCCATCGGCGTGGGACCGCTCGAACATCGAGCCATAGCTCAGCGCGACGTCGGCCCGGTAGTCGACATGACCCAGGAAGAGGCGGTAATCGCGACCGCGGGCGGCTTCGTTGACGCCGCGCAGGACCTGGGTGTGGAACGGGTCCGCCACGTCCCGCACGATCACGCCGATGAGCGAGCTCGGGCTGCCGCGCAGACCGCGGGCCAGGAGGTTCGGCTTGTAGCCGAGCTCGGCCGCCACGGCCAGGATGCGACGCGTGGTCTCTTCCCGGATGGGCACGCCCGTCTCGCGCCCGTTGAGGGTCCGCGAGACCGTCGTGATCGAAACGCCGGCCTGGCGAGCGACATCGCGAAGGGTGACGCTCGCGCCGACCGACCGCCGCTCGTCGTTGCCTGGCACCCGCTCGTGCATCCTCCAAAACCCTTGACTCCACTCGCCCGGCGAGCATATCCTGCCGAGGCTTAACGTCAAGCGGTAACGATGAGCCCTTGTCGCAGGCAACGTGACGGCGCTCGGGGAGGGCTGCTGTGACCCGGTTCCCGGATTTCGGCCTGACCGACCAGGTGGCGCTCGTCACCGGCGCGTCGCGCGGTCTCGGTCGGGCGATCGCGCTGTCGCTGGCCAACGCCGGCGCCGACGTCGCCCTCGGTCTCCACGACCCGACCTCCGCCGGCACGCTCGTCGATGAGATCGAGGCGCTCGGCCGTCGAGCGCTGCCCGTGCCGATGGACGTCCGCGACCTCCGCCAGATCGAGACCGCAGTCGAGCGGGTGGTCGCGGCGTTCGGCCGCCTCGACATCCTCGTCAACAATGCCGGCCTGGGGC
>DASYJV010000139.1:0-2530 GCA_035996105.1 Candidatus Limnocylindrales bacterium
GGCCTCGATCCGCAAGGCGGCGCGCTACACGCTGACCGGCTTCGCCACCTTCTACGACAACGGCACGACCGCGATGCGCCTGCCGCGCGGCACGCTCGTCGTCATCTGCGGCGGTGGCGGCTGCATCGAGCGCGTCGTCAACGACTACGGGCCGATCAAGAAGACCCGGGTCGTCGACCTCTACCGGCCGGACTTCTTCGACATCTGCGGATGCCCGTGGTTCTCGGGCACGACGACGGTGACGGTCTACGTCTACTGACGGCCACTGACCCGGGCGCGGTATCCTTCCGGTCAACCCCTTCAGCCACGGCCCCGTGAGGCCGCCAGGGAGGCCCAGAGAGGCCGGGAAGGAGCGATGAGCGGCCGTCAGATCATGACCGCGGACGAGATCCGTCGCGCGACGATCCGGCTCTCCCACGAGATCGTCGAGAAGCAGGCCGGGACCGAAGGTCTGCTGCTGATCGGCATCCAGCGTCGGGGTGTCCCGCTCGCCCGCAGGATCGCTGCGGCGATCGAGGAGAACGAGGGGGTCGAGGTCCCGGTCGGGGCGCTCGACATCACGTTCTATCGAGATGATCTCTCGATGGTCGCCCAGCAGCCCGTGGTCAAGGGCACCGAGCTGCCGTCCGGGATCGACGGCAAGACGATCGTGCTCGTCGACGACGTCCTGTACACGGGACGCACGATCCGGGCGGCCATGGATGCCCTGGTCGATTTCGGTCGCCCGCAGGCCATCCGGCTGGCGGTGCTCGTCGATCGAGGCCACCGTGAGCTCCCGATCCGGGCGGATCATGTCGGCAAGAACGTCCCGACCTCCCGCGAGGAGCTCGTCCGGGTCCATCTCGAGGAGATCGACGCCGAGGACGGGGTCGAGATCGAACGCGTCGTCCCCGAGCCTGCGACCGAGCCGGTCGCGTGAGCCTGGTGGTCGACCCGGAGGCCGCCGCGTCATCGGTCGTGCCATCGGTCGACGCGGCGCCAGGGAGCCAGGCGGTCGGCTGGCGTCACCGTCATCTCCTCGATGTCGATGGGCTGTCGGCGGCCGACCTCGATCTCGCGATGCGAACGACCGACGCGATGCGCGAGGTGCTGACCCGCCCGATCGCGAAGGTCCCGGCGTTGCGTGGCCGGCAGGTGACGATCCTCTTCTATGAGGCGTCGACCCGGACGCGCGTGTCGTTCGAGGTCGCCGCCAAGAACCTGTCCGCCGACGTCATCAACATCGCGGCTGCGAGCTCGTCCGTCGCGAAGGGGGAGTCACTGGTCGACACGGTGCGGACGGTCGAGGCGCTCGGGGCCCAGATGCTCGTGATCCGCCACCCGGTCTCGGGGGCGCCCTATCTGGCGGCCGAGACCTTCTCCGGATCCGTCTTGAATGGCGGCGATGGCTGGCACGCGCATCCGACCCAGGCGCTGCTCGACCTGTACACGATGCGCGAACGGCTGCCGGGCGGGTCCGTGACCGGTCGGAAGGTCGTGATCCTCGGCGACCTGCTCCATTCTCGCGTGGCGCGTTCCAACATCTGGACGCTCACTGCGGCCGGCGCCGACCTCTGGCTGTGCGGCCCGGCGACGCTCGTCCGTGGGTTCGAGGCCTGGGCGGGTCGTGGCGCCGCGGCGGGCCGCCGGTTCCACGTGACGACATCCGTCGAGGAAGCGCTGCGCGACGCCGACGTCGTGATGGCCCTCCGGATCCAGCGCGAGCGGATGGCCAGCGGACTGCTGCCGTCGTTGCGGGAGTACGCGGCGAGGTACGGGCTCACTCGCGAGCGGCTCGCCCTGGCCCGGCCTGGAGCGATCGTCATGCATCCCGGGCCGATGAACGAGGGCGTCGAGATCGCGGCCGATGTGGCCGCCGGCGCCCAGTCGGTCATCACCGACCAGGTCACCAACGGCGTCGCGGTCCGCATGGCGCTGCTCTACCTGCTGGCCGGGACGCACCCGAGCGGAGCGGCCCCCGCGTGAGTGGCGCAGGGCCGGATCTGGAGATCAGCCGTGCCTGGCTGGTCGATCCGGCGACCGATCGCGAGGGTGCGGGCGAGATCGTCGTCCGCGACGGCATCCTCGTGGCGGTCAGCTGGCTGTCGGGCGACGATGCCAAGGGGGTCGATCCGGGCGGGGTCGTCGTGGCGCCCGGGTTCATCGACCTTCATGCGCACCTGCGGGAGCCGGGCGACGAAGATGCGGAGACCGTGGCGAGCGGTCTCGCCGCCGCGGCGCACGGCGGCTTCACGACCGTCTGCGCCATGCCGAACACGACGCCCGCGATCGACGAGCCCGGCGTCCTGGCGGGGGTCCGCGCCGCCGCCGTCGCATCCGGCTCCCCGGTCGAGCTGCTCGCCTACGGTGCGGTGACGGTCGGTCGGCGCGGGGAGCAGCTGGCCGCCCTGGGAGAGCTCGCGGACGCGGGCGTGGTCGGGTTCTCGGATGACGGCTCGCCGGTGCGGTCCGCGCCGATCCTGCGGTCGGCGTTTGCCTACGCGGGGGCGCTCGGGCTGCCGATCGTCGAGCACCCCGAGGAGGCCACCCT
>DASYJV010000140.1:0-2695 GCA_035996105.1 Candidatus Limnocylindrales bacterium
GTCGCCGTCTCGGAGTTGCAGGGTCGTGGCTGGAAGCAGGGCCACCGGCTCGAGATCCCGCAAGGGCCCGTGTGCTCGTTCATCGCCCCTGGCGGCCAGCGGCTGGCCATCTACCAGCTCACGCGCCCGGGCGTCGTCGAATCGAGCTTCATCGGCCGGCGCGACTTCTGAGACAGGCCCCGGGGCGGGAGGCGGAGACCGCCGGCTGGCGGGAGGCGGAGACCGCCGGCTGGCGTGCGCCGCTCCCGCTACACGAACCTGCAATGCGACCGCGGGCACGAGGTGGCGCGTTACCAAGCCCTCCCGCGGTACACCGTCATCACCCCAAGCCAACGGAGGTATGACAATGGCCGAGCTCAGCGAGAAGAAGCGCGATTCGCTCCCGGATTCCAAATTCGGGTTGCCCAAGGAACACAAGTACCCGATGCCCGACAAGTCGCATGCCCGCAACGCGAAGGCGCGAGCCTCGCAGCAGGAAGAAAAGGGCAACCTGACGTCCGCCGAGAAGACCAGGATCGATCGCAAGGCGGACCGCATCCTCGACAAGTAGCCATCGGGCCTTCGGGCTCCGGAGCGACCGGTTCGGCCCACCGACAGATTGACGTCGGTGGGGCCGGTGGATACCTTGGCCCCAACTCCACGCACAGGAGCGCGGCACGGCCCGATGGTGCCTCGCGACCTGCGGAGGAGGGAGGTTGCCGGGCGACCATCTCCACGTATCCGCGCGGGTTGACCTGTCGGTCCTGGTTTTGCTGCGCCACTCGGCGCGCATCCCCACGAGGAGCCCACCTTGGCTACGTCGTCAGCGGCTGTTCCAGCGACCCCGGAATATCGGTTCAAGCTCCCGTTCGTCATCAGTGCCTCCGCGGCAGGCACGATCATCGAGTGGTACGACTTCTACCTCTACGGCGTCCTCGCCGCGTTCTTCTCCACCCAGTTCTTCCCCGCGGGCGATGCGACGGCGGCGCTGCTCGCTTCACTCGCCACATTCGGGGCCGGCTTCGCGGTCCGACCCTTCGGCGCGGCATTCTTCGGACGGATCGGGGACATCGTCGGTCGCAAGTTCACGTTCCTGGTGACGATCGGCGTGATGGGCACCTCGACCGCGCTGGTCGGCGTCCTGCCGACCTACACCCAGATCGGGGTCCTCGCGCCGATCATCCTGGTCATCCTGCGGCTTGCCCAGGGTCTCGCCCTCGGCGGCGAATATGGCGGCGCGGCGATCTATGTCGCGGAACACAGCTCGGACGCGAAGCGCGGGCAGAACACGAGCTGGATCCAGACGACGGCGACGCTGGGCCTGCTGCTGGCGCTCGCCCTGATCGGGATCACCCGGATCTCGATGTCGGCCGAGAACTTCACCAACTACGGCTGGCGGATCCCGTTCATCCTGTCCATCGTCCTCGTCGCGATGGCGCTGTACATCCGGCTGCGGCTCCAGGAGACGCCACTCTTCACGCGCCTCAAGGCCGAGGGCCGATCGTCCACCTCGCCGTGGCGCGACTCGTTCGGCAACGCCGCCAACCGCAGGCTGATCCTGCTCGCGCTCTTCGGCGCGACAGCGGGCCAGGCGGTCGTCTGGTACCAAGGCCAGTTCCAGGCCCTGTTCTTCCTCGGCACCAACCTTGGGGTCCGGTTCCAGGACGCCTATCTGATCGTCGGCACGGCCATCGTCCTGGGCACACCGTTCTTCGTGATCTTCGGGCGGCTGTCCGATCGCATCGGCCGGAAGCCGATCATCCTCGGCGGCTGCCTGATCGCGGCCATCACCTACTTCCCGATCTACAACCTGATGACCCAGTTCGCGCACCCGCAGGGCGTGCTGGCGACGGCCGGGAAGTCGGCGGGCAAGTTCGTCGCAGCCGATGGCGTGACGCCGACCGTCGCCCAGCCCGAGCTCCTGCCGCTCATCGCCCTGGTCTGGATCCAGATCGTCTACGTGACCATGGTCTATGGCCCGATCGCGGCCTTTCTGGTCGAGTATTTCCCGGCCAGGATCCGGTACACCTCGCTGTCGATCCCGTATCACGTCGGGAATGGCTGGTTCGGCGGGTTCCTGCCACTCATCGCGGCGGCGCTGCTGGCCTCGACCGGCAACCTGTACGCCGGACTCGTCTATCCCATCGTCGTCGCCTTGATCACCGTCGTCATCGGCGGGATCTTCATCCGCGAGAGCCGGCATGTCCGGATCTGGGATGAGGTCGGCGGCGAGACCGCCAACGTCACGGCGGCCGCCGCAGGCGAAACCTAGCCCGCGGGACGGCCAACGCGACGATTCTGCAAGGGAACCGGCGAGGGAGGCGCGCGCTTCGTGGGGCCGCGCCTCCATACACTCGGCCTCCAGGGCGCCGCCGCGACGCTCGGCGGGACGCGCACGTGGAGGTTTCGATGGCGAGTGAGATGGCCCAGTCGCGACTACCGTCGCTAGTGTTGCTCGGCGATGACGAGCGGGTCGAGGTCCAGGCCAGGGCGGTCGAGGCGAGCATCATCGTGACCGACCGACGGCTGCTGGTCGCAACCGACGACGCGTTGACGGTCGATATCCCCTTTGATCGGCTGCGGCGGATCCAGTTCGACATCGAGAAGGCACGGCCGGCTACGTTGGTGGTCGTCCCCGAGTGGCCCTCGGATCCACCGCAGGTGCTCGCCGTCCCACCTGAGCAATATGTCGAAGTCGCCCAGCTCCTTGGGGCCG
>DASYJV010000141.1:0-2702 GCA_035996105.1 Candidatus Limnocylindrales bacterium
CCTCGCTGTAGACACCAGCCGTCAGACCGTAGATCGAGTCGTTGGCCAGGGCGATGGCCTCTTCGAGTGAGTCCACGGCGGCGACCGCGGTGAGCGGCGCGAACAGTTCGTCGCGGAACAGGCGATGCGAGGTCGGCAGGTTGCCGACGACCGTCGGCTCGACGTAGAAGCCGCGTTCCATGCCCTTGTCCGTGAGGTGCTCACCGCCGACGAAGACCGTCCCGTCGCGACGTGCCTCGCCGACCGCGGCCTGGTGGCGGTCGACCGCCTTCTGATCGATGACCGGGCCCATCCAGTTGGCCCGGACGAGCGGGTCGCCGATCGTGATCGCCTCGGTCTTTTCGACGAGCAGGCGGACCAGTTCGTCGTGGACCCCGCGCTCGACGTAAACGCGCGAGTTGGCTGAGCACTTCTGGCCACCGAAGCCGAACGCGCTGCGCATGATCCCCTCGGCGGCTTCCTCGAGGTCGGCCTTGCGCGAGACGATGGCCGGGTTCTTGCCACCCATCTCCACGATCGCGGGGCGCGGCCACGCCTTCGAGAACGAGTGAAAGAGGCGCATCCCGACCTCGTACGAGCCGGTGAAGCAGATGCCATCGACGCCGGGGTGGTCCTGGAGCGCCTGGCCGACCGTCTCGCCGGGACCCATCACGAGGTTGATCGCGCCCGTCGGGACACCCGCATCGATGAATGCCTCGACGAGCTTGACCGCCGAGAGGGGCGAGGCCGACGACGGCTTGATGACGACCGTGTTGCCGCCGAGCAGCGCCGCCCCGGCGGGCCCGGTCGCCAGCGCCATCGGGAAGTTGAACGGGCTGATCACCGCGAAGACGCCGTGCGGTCGCAGGATCGAGCGAGTGTGGACGGTCGCGTCACCGAGGTTCCCCATCTCGTGGTCGTAGCCGTCGTTGTCCTCGACCACCTTCGAGTAGTAGCGCAGCATGTCGGCCGATTCCTCGACCTCGCCGAGCGCCTCGATGCGGTTCTTGCCGACCTCGATGGCCATGATCGGCGCGTACTCCATCAGTCGCTCGCTGATGAGGTCGCCCGCCCGCGTGATCATCGTCGCGCGCTCGCGCCAGGGCACCGCGGCCCAGGCAGGCTGGGCGGCCCTGGCGGCCGCCACGGCGTCGTCGACATCGGTGCTCGTCGCGCGGGCGAAGGTGCCGAGGACGATGTCGCGGTCGATCGGCGTCCTGACCTCGAACGTCCCGTCGCCGTCGCGCCAGGCGCCCGCCACGTAGTTCTGGTGGTGGCCGCCCAGCGAGGCGCGCGTCGCCGCGAGACCGGCCTCGAACTGTGCGTGCAGCTCCTCGTTGTCGGCGCTGAGCGTGGCGTAGGTGATCTTGATCCGCGGTGCGGAGCCGGTCGTCATGGCAGTCGCCCTCATCGAAGGTGCGGGTTCGGGGATGTTGCGGTCAGTCTAGCGCGCCAACGACGTCGGCCAGCGTGGCAGCGACCCCGTCAGGACCGCGTCTCCGGGCACTCGCCGCCCGCTCGACGTCGGCCGCACTCGTCTTCCCTGAAAGCACCAGGATCCCGCGCATCCCGACACGCTGGGCCGCCGCGATATCGGCCCCTAGGTCGTCACCGACCATCGCGATGCTCGAGCGGGCCACCCGCCCCCCAAGATCCTCGGCCAGCCCCGCGGCGGCCTGGCGGAAGACGGCAGGCGACGGCTTGCCGAGGATCACGGCTCGCCGGCCCGTGGCGAATTCGAGCGCGGCCACGAAGCCGCCGGCGTCGAGTGTCTCGCCCCTGGCGGTCAGCCACCATGGGTTCCGGTGCATCGACAGGAGCTCGGCGCCCCGCCGCACGAGGCGGAAAGCGACATCCATGTTCCGGTACGACAGGTCGTCGCCGGCATCGCCGATGACGACCGCCGCGACGGTGCCCGGCGGGGCGGCGTCGGCCTCGTCCGCGGCCAGGAGGTGCTGGCCGTCGAACTCGCGACGGGCATCGGCGGCCGCGAGCACGAACAGCGGCCGCCCCGCGTGGCGAGCGGCGGTGTGCGCGGCCGTGGCCGACGTGCCGGTGATGATCCGGCCCGGGTCGATGGCCAGACCGCCCTTGGCAAACCACGCCGCGAGCGTCTGGCGATGGAGCTGGGAGAAGTTCGTGACGACCCGGAACGGGATGCCGCGGGCCGTCAGCGTGGCGACGGCGACCATCGAGCCGGGCAGCGCCTCGCCCTTCAGGACCAGGACGCCGTCGGCGTCGAGCACGAAGCCGCGGACACCGCGCAGCGCCTCACGAAGCCGGGCCGCCGTCATCGGCCGATGGTAGGCTGCCGATCGACGGCACGCGTGGAGGAAGCGGATGGGACTGCTCGAGGGGAAGACGGCACTCATCTTCGGCGTGGCCAATGACCACTCGATCGCGTGGGGGATCGCCCAGGCGCTCCACGCCGAAGGCGCCGAGGTCGGCTTCTCCTCGGTCGAGAGTCTCCTCGAGAAGCGGGTCCGACCGCTCGCGGCGTCGATCGGGTCGACCTTCGTCGAGCCATGCGACGTGCAGTCCGATGAACAGATCCGGGCGGTCTTCGCGCGCTGGGGCGAAGGACATGCGTCGCTCGACATCCTCGTCCACGCCCTGGCCTACGCCAGGCGGGAGGATCTCGAGGGCGGGTTCGTCGACACGTCTCGCGAGGGTTTCGCACTGGCGCTCGACGTATCCGCCTACTCGCTCGTGGCGCTCGCGCG
>DASYJV010000142.1:0-3128 GCA_035996105.1 Candidatus Limnocylindrales bacterium
CGTCGAGGATGCGCGTTGGCTCGCGACCGAATCGGTCTACGACGTGCTCGTCCTCGATGTGATGTTGCCCGACGGTGACGGCTTCGGCCTGTGCCGGGAGCTCCGTTCGAAGGGTGACTGGACACCGGTCCTGCTGCTAACGGCGCGGGACGCCATCGATGATCGTGTCCGCGGCCTGGACGTGGGCGCCGACGACTACCTGGTCAAACCATTCGCCTTCGCGGAGCTGTTCGCGCGACTGCGGGCCCTCGCCCGGCGGGGCTCCACGGAGCGGCCGAATGTCCTGGTGTCGGGCGATCTCCGGCTCGACCCCGCGACGCGCGAGGTGACCGTCGGTCAGGAGTCGATGTCGGTGGCCGGTCGCGAGTTCGCGCTGCTCGAATACTTCCTCCGCCACGAGGGCGAGGTGCTGACGAGGTCGCGCATCATCGACGAGGTCTGGGATTGGGCGTTCGAAGGGACGCCGCGGATCATCGACGTCTACGTGCGCGCGCTCCGGGCTCGCCTCGGTCGTGGGGTCGCGACCCCGAGGATCGAGACCGTCCGCGGCGTCGGCTACGTCCTCCGGCCGCCGAAATCGACGGCCGCCCTGGCGAGCGCCGGGGCGTCATGACCATCCGGCTGCGCCTGGCCCTCATCTATGTGGGGGCCATCGTGATCACCGTCGGTCTGGTGGGAGCACTCATCTGGTGGCAGCTGGGGTCCGCCCTGCGGACGTCGCTCGATCAGTCGCTCGAGACCCGTGCCTCGGCGATCCTGGCCAGCTTCGAGAACCAGGGCCAGGCCGGACTCCAGGACAGTGGCCCGCCATCGCCTGGCGTTTTCGTCGTGATCCTCGACGCGCACGGTGCGACGGTCGACGCGACGGCGTCGGTGCCCGCGGGTCTGACGCCCCCACCGGCCGGCGCCGCCGATACCACCGTCAAGCTCGATTCGACGTCATATGCACTCCACACGGTCGCCGGTGACACCGGTCTGCGGGTCGTGGCGGGAAGCGATCTCAGTCCGATCCAGCGCACGCTTGACCGGCTTGCCGGCTCGCTGCTCGCGGTGGGGGCGCTCGCGGCGCTGGTCTCGCTGCTCGGCGGATGGTGGCTGGCCGGGCGTGCGCTTCGCCCCGTCGCCCTCATCACGGCCGAGGCGAGCCAGATCGGCGCCGCCGACATCGAGCGACGCCTCCCGGTCCCGGCGCGTCATGACGAGATGCGGGCCCTGGCGACGACGCTCAACGGCATGCTCGACCGTGTCTCCGATTCACTTCGGCGGCAGCGGGCGTTCGTTGCCGCGGCGTCGCATGACCTGCGGACACCGATCGCTGCCCTCCAAACCGAGCTCGAGCTCGCCGAGGACGCGCGGACGAGCGGGCCCGAGCTCCGCGCCGCCGTCCAGGCCGCACACGCGGACGCGGTCCGGCTGGGCGAGCTCGCCACCGCGCTCCTCGACCTCGCGGCGGCCGGTGCCGACGGCCGGGCACTCGTCCGTTCGCAGGTCCGGACCGACACGCTGCTCGAGTCCGTGGCTCGCCGGGTGGAGCCCCTGGCACGTGACCACGACACCCGGGTCACGCGCGAGGCGCCCGCTCGCCTGCTCCGGGTCGATCGGGTTCGTCTCGAGCAGGCCCTGACGAACCTCGTCGTCAACGCCATCACCTACAGCCCGCGGGGTGCCGACGTCGACCTCATCGCGACGTTCGAGCCGTCGGAGCCGGACGGCGCGGGGGCGGCCGGCGCCTTGCTCTCGATCGAGGTCCTGGATCGCGGTCGCGGCGTCCCGCCGGACTTCGAACATCGGGTCTTCGAGCCATTCGATCGCGGACCGAACGCCATCGGTCCGGGGACCGGGCTCGGGCTGGCGACGGCCGCCGCGGCCATCCGCGCACATCACGGGTCGATCGGTTTCGAGCCGCGCACCGGCGGTGGGACTCGTTTCTGGATCCAGCTCCCGGTCTGACGCAGGTTGCGGTCGACCGGCGCGTCACGCACAATCGCGCCCCGGGATTGCAAGAGGGGAGATGCGATTGTCCGAGCCACGGCGTGTCCTTCGCCTGTTCCGATTCCGCCCCGTCCGCTCGGCGTTCGACGGGATCCTTCGCGACGTGATGCTGCCGGATCTGCGGCGGATGCCCGGACTGGTCGACATGCACCTCGGTCGGCGCGGACCGGACGATCTCGGGCCCCGTCTGCTCGCCACCGTCTGGGCCTCCCACGAGTCGATGGTCGAGGCCGTCGGCGAAGGCTTCGATCGACCGATCTTCCACCCGGAATACCTCCAGGAGACGACGGATCGCGAGCTCGAACTCACCCCGCTCGCGGTCTCGATGGCGTCGGACGGGTCAGCGACCGCGACCATCCTGCGAACGCTTCGTGGCCAGGTCGTGCCGGGGCAGCGCGACGTCTATATCGAACACGCGCGAGAGGGCTATCTCGCTGACATCGACGCCGGGCGTGGACCCCTGGCGATCCACATCGGGACGGGACCGGGCGATGACGACTTCGTGACCCTCTCCGTCTGGCGCTCCTGGGACACGCTCGAAGCGGCGACCGGCGGCGACATCCGCCGACCGATGGCGACGCGGCACCCCGAGCTCATCGTCCAGTGGGACGCCGCCCACTTCGAGATCATCGAGGGATAGCCGGCGTCTCGCCCAGGAGTTCGGTCAGCGCGGCCCGCGCGGCCCGAGCCGGGTTCGTGTCGCCCACGGCGACCGACAAGGCCATGCCACCCATCAGCAGCGCCTGGAGCTTGGGCGCCAACGCATCGGCGTCCGGGTCGCCCGCCGCGGTCAGTCGTTCCTGGATATAGCCCTGCACCTCGACGAGATAGGCACGGATGACGGCGAGGGCGGGTTCCGCCAACTCGGGCATGGCGATCGCGGTACCAAGGTATGGGCAGCCCCGCTGGCCGTCGGTCTCGAGCCATTCGACGACCGCGTCGAAGAGGGCCGGGATCACCTCGTCCGGCGACGTGGCGTGCGCCTCAGCGTCGACCCGCAACCGGTCGAGCCAGCGAGTGCGCGGATCGCGTAACCAGGCGACGACGAGGTCGTCCTTCGATGGGAAATGGCGGTAGAACGTCGCCTTGGCCACACCGGCGGATGCGATCAGCGTATCGACGCCGGTGGCGCCGAC
>DASYJV010000143.1:0-3421 GCA_035996105.1 Candidatus Limnocylindrales bacterium
CCCAGTCGATCACCTCGGTCGTCCAGGCCGCGATCAACACCGACCGCGGCGTCGAGCTCGATGTCTACATCGTCGCGACGGCGCTCGACCAGATCGGCCGCATCGAGGCCGCCGCGCGGGCCAAGGGCAAGCCGCCGCGCCGGTTCGCCATCAACCTGACCCCGTACAGCCTGCTCGATGCCGCGTTCGAGGCGGGCTCGCTCGGCCAGGTCGTCCGTGCCGCAGGGCTCGATCCACGCCACATCACCATCGAGTGCACCGAGCAGCAGTCGGTCGACGACATCGGCGCGCTCCAGCGCCAGGTCAAGGCGCTGCGCAAGCTCGGCTTCGGGTTCGCGGTCGACGACGCGGGCGCCGGCTACGCGAGCTTCGCCCTCATCGCCGCGCTCCGGCCGTCGGTCATCAAGATCGACCGCGACATCGTGACCGGCATCAACCACGACGACGCCAAGCAGGCGCTGGTCGAGGCGTTCGTCTCGTTCGGGCGGCGCATCGGCGCGCATCTGCTGGCCGAGGGCATCGAGCGTCGCTCGGACCTCGCGACCCTGTCGCGGCTCGGCGTCGAGTTCGGCCAGGGCTACCTGCTCGGCAAGCCCGCCGCCGAACCGGCCCTGCCCCGCCGACTCGACCGCCCGGCGACCCGCGCCAAGAGGACCGTCGCGTCGGCGAGCAAGACCGTCAACCCCGGGGCAGCGCCTGCTCGCGTACCATCGAGGGTATGACCGACCAGTCTCCCGACGGCATCCCCATCCCCGACACGGTCCGAACCTTCCTCGACGACACGCGCTACGCCTCGATCGCGACCCTCGACCCCGATGGCATGCCCCGACCCGTGGTCACCTGGTACACCCTCGAGGGCGACGCCATCATCCTCAGCAGCGCCGTCGGGCGCCGCTGGCCGACGAATCTGCTGCGCGATCCCCGGATGTCGTTGACGGTCATCGACGCCGCCGATGCCTACCGCTGGGTCGGGATGACCGGGATCGCGACGCGGATCGGCGATCAGGCCAGGGCCCAGGCGGACATCGCCGGGATGGCCCGACGCTATCGTGCCCATGACCTGGAGGGTGCCGAGCGCACGATCGTCGAGCGATACCAACGCCAGGAGCGGATCAGCTTCCGGTTCCGACCCCTGACCATCTACGACTACGACGACCGGTGACCCGATTCGGACTCCAGATCTGGTCGCAACAGACCGATTGGCCGAGCTTTCGTGACACCGCCCTGGCCGCCGACGACGCGGGCTGGGATTCGGTCTGGACCTGGGATCACCTGCTGGCGATCTTCGGACCGTGGGACCAGCCGCTCTTCGAGGGCTGGAGCCTGCTCTCCGCGCTGGCGCCGCTGACCAGGCGAGTCCGCCTCGGGCTCATGGTCGGCGCGAACACCATGCGCAATCCCGGCCACACCGCCAAGCTCGCGATGACGCTCGATCACCTGTCCGACGGCCGGGCGGTGCTCGGCATCGGCGGCGCCTGGTTCGAGCGCGAGCACGACGCCTTCGGGATCGACTTCGGGGCCGGGTTCGGCGAGCGGCTCGACCGGCTCGATGAGTCGGTCATGCTCATGCGCCGACTGCTCGATGGCGAACGGTTCAGCCACGAGGGCCGGTTCTACACCTTCCACGACGCGCTCGTGACGCCGCGTCCGATCCAGGCCCATCTGCCGATCCTGGTCGGTGGCTCAGGACCGCGCAAGACCCTCCGGATCGTGGCTCGCCGGGCCGATGCCTGGAACACGAGCGGGACGATCGACGAGGCCCGGGACAAGGTGGCGATCCTGGCCGAGCACTGCGCCGACGTCGGGCGCGACATCGCGACGATCGAGAAGACGCTGAGCTACCCGATCACGATCCGGGACACGCATGCCGCGGCCGAGGCCGCGTACGGGACACTGCTGGCGGCCAACGGCATCGACGACATGGAAGGCAGCGCGGTGCTGCTGGGTTCCCCGACCGAGGTGGCCGACGCACTCCGGCCATATCTCGAGCTCGGCTTCGAGACCTTCATCGTCCGGATGCCCGCCCCGTACGACCGCGAGACGATCGAGCGGATGGCCGAGGTCCGCGAGCTCCTCGACGGGTGATCCGATGAAGGTCGTCGCCCTCGCGGGCGGGACCGGTGGCGCGAAGCTGGCCCACGGGCTCCAGCAGGCACTCCCCGCTGGCGACCTGACCATCGTCGTCAACACCGGCGATGACACCGAGCGGCACGGGCTGCTGGTCATGCCCGACCACGACGCGGTGATGTACATGCTGTCCGGCCGCTTCGACGACGAGCGTGGCTGGGGGATCGCCGGCGAGACGTGGACCGTGATGGACGCCCTGGCCGAGTACCGCGAAGAGGCCTGGTTCCGGCTGGGCGACCGGGATTTCGCCACCCACATCGCCCGGAGCGCACGACTCCGCGAGGGCCGGTCGCTGACCGAGGCCGTGCTGTCGCTCCAGGCGGCGCTCGGGATCCCGACCCGGATCCTGCCGATGACCGACGATCCGGTCCGCACGCAGGTCCGGACCGACGATGGCTGGCTCGACTTCCAGGAGTATTTCGTCCATCGGCACCAGGCCCCGGAGGTCCGCGAGATCCGCTTCTCGGGCGAGCTGGCGCCGACCCCCGCGGTCGTCGATACGCTGGCCTCGGCCGAGGTCATCGTCCTTGGACCGTCGAACCCGATCGTCTCGGTCGGGCCGATCCTTGCCGGTCCCATCGCGGGACTGGTCACGGAGCGGGCGCATGCCGGCGTCCCGGTCGTCGCGGTCAGCCCGATCGTCGGTGGCGTCGCGCTCAAGGGCCCGGCCGACCGCATGCTCCTCTCTCTCGGGCACGAATCGAGCGCCCTGGGCGTGGCCCGGATCTACCGGGATCTCGCGACGGCCTTCGTCCTCGACACCGCCGATGCCCCGCTCGAACCCGAGATCGCCGCGCTGGGCTACCGGACCCTGGTGACCGACACGATCATGGCCGACCACCCGGGCCGTGCCCGCCTGGCCCGGACCGTGGTCGACTTCGCGAGCGCCTCATGAGGGTCGCGGCGATCATCCCGGTCGGGACGCTCGAGGGCGCAAAGACGCGGCTGGGTGGATCGCTCGATGCCGAGGAGCGGCTCGACCTGGTCGAGGATCTGCTCGAACGGACCGTCGCGGCGGCACTGGCCGCGGACGGGCTCGACGACGTGCTGGTGATCAGCCCGGATCGCGATGTCCTGGCCCGCGCGGCCGGGGCCGGCGCCCGGACCCTGCGCCAGCGGAGCCGGGGCCTCAACAAGGGTCTGGCGGAGGCCCGCGCGGACGTCGTCGCGGGTGGCGCGGAGGCGGTTCTCGTGCTGCCCATCGACCTCCCGTTCGTCACGGCACAGGCGGTCGGTGCCGTCGTCGAGCGGCTGACCGACACCGACCCCGTCGGGGCGCGTGTCGTCCTCGTCA
>DASYJV010000144.1:0-5880 GCA_035996105.1 Candidatus Limnocylindrales bacterium
CTCGATGTCGGGACCGTTGATCGCATCCGTTACGACCTCGTGTCGACCATCGCCATCTTCGGTCTGGGCATCAAGGCGGACGGCAACCTCGACACGGCCTGGGTCGGTTACCGCGAGTACATCGGCGACGATGCCGCCGCCGTCACCAATGCAGCCCACGACCGGGGTGTGCGGGTGGTACCGACCTTCCAGCTGTTCGACTCCGGCGCCCTCCCGAAGCTGACCGCGTTCCTCGGCAGCGCGGCCGCGCAGGGCCGCTTCATCAGCCAGGCGCTGGCGCTCATGGCCGACCGGAAGGCCGACGGCGCGAACCTCGACTTCGAACCGATGCCCGCCGCCCAGACAGCGGCCTATCTCGACTTCGTCCGTCGCTTCCGCACGGCGATGAAGGCCCAGTTCCCGGACGCGACCCTCGTCAACGCCACCTCGGCCGGGGCCGGCAGCGCGCTCCTGATCGGCCTCGTGCCGCTCGTCGATCGGCAGTTGATCATGACCTACAACTATCGCTACGCAGGGTCGACGGTGACCGGCGCGATCGCGCCACTGGACCACGCGGCACGCAACGTGAAGATCCACGTCGCCCGGATCCTGCAGTGGGTCCCGGCCAGCAAGGTGCTCCTCGGCGTCCCGTACTACGGCTATGACTGGCCCGTGACCAGCCCGGTCCCGAACGCGACCGTCCAGTCAGACAAGACCGTGTTCGGTCCGGTCACGAGCGTCACATACGCGAGCGCCCGGGACTTCCTGGCGGCCCACCCGGGCGCGGTGCGCCGTTATGACGCGCTCGAGGGCAGCGGCTTCTACAGCTACTGGGACGCGACCAGGGCGACCTACCGACAGGTCTATTTCGAGGAGGAGCGAAGCCTCAACGACAAGTACGACTATGCGATCGTCAACGGGCTGGCCGGCGTCGGGATCTGGACGCTCGACAACGATCGAGGCTACAACGAGCTCTGGGACCTCCTCCGGGTGAAGTTCTACGCCCCCGTCCGGCGGGCGTCCGTCGGCGCAGCGATCAAGACCGTGACGCGCACGGCCGGATCCGTCTACGCGACCTTCATCTACAGCGCCCGCAACACGGGGACCGTCCCGCTCCGAGGGTCCTGGCGCTGGGCGATCCGCAACGCCAGGGGGCTCGTGGTCGCGAAGGGCACGTTCGCGGCGCAGACCATCTACCCAGGCCGTCTCGTCGTCCATGGCATCAAGGCGCGGCTCGGCCTCGCGTCGCGGCTCGCGGCCGGCACCTACAAGCTCCGTGTCGACTTCGGGACCACGACCCGTCGATGGAGTTCGCTGGACGTCTCGTTCCGCCAACGGTACTGAGCTCGACCCGGACAAGATTCCGCGTCGCAGCTCGAAACATCCCGGGACCCGTCGGCGTCTCAACGGCATGCACGCAGGGATGCGCCAGATCACCCTCTCCGCGCTGCGCACGGGCGCCATGGTCGTCCTCGCGATGCTCCTGATCCTTGGCCTCCTGCCAGCCGTCCTCGCCGTCCAGGCAGCCACCTGAGCGACCACATACGTCTCGGGTGCCTGGGGGCCTCGAGACGATCGTTGGCTCTCGATCGCGATGGTCGGGATGCCGACCCGCCAACGAGCTGGTGAGCAGCTCGTCAGGCCCGGGACCCCGTCGCTTTGGGGGCGACGGGGTCCTGACGTTTCGGGGCCGCGCTAGGATGGGGCGCATGCAGCGCGTCGCCATCGAGCTCCTGCTGGCAAGCCTCGTCGTCGTGGCCGGATGCGGCCCGAGCGGATCGACAGCCAGTCCGACTCCGTCCGCCACACCCGTCCCAGTCGCGACTGCAACGGCGGGCGCGCCGGCATCGAGCTCCGCGGTGGGCCAGACCGACACGCCGTGGGGCCGCATCTGGGACACCCTCCCACGCGGCTTCCCGGCCATCCCGGGGTCGAGCCCGTCCGAGACCACCGGCGTCCCGGCCTCCGCCACCCTGGTCATCCCCGGCGACGCGGCGAGATCGACCACGACCGCGATGCAGGCCCCGCTGGCCGCAGCGGGATTTCGAACGGAAGGTCTATCCGGCCCGCTCGAGGACGGCTCGTACGTGCTCGACACGGTGGGCGCCCAGACCGGCTGCAAGGTCCAGCTCAACGCCAAACCACTCGGCGGTCTGACCGTGGTGACCGTGTTGTACGGCGCCGCCTGCCCGCACGGCTGATCGGGCGTTGACGACACGCACCGGCCGGCTGGGGCGTCTATGCTGTAGCTAACCGGAGGTGAGTCCGGGGCACATCTTGGGGGATGATCGTGCAGTCAGCACATTCGCGCGATGTCGGGGCGCTCGCGCTCGTCGTTGGGGTCTTCCTCGTCCTGTTCGTGCTCAGCCTGACGATCGGGACGCCCATCCGCTAGCGCTCGGGTCGTGCGCCGGGCACGGGTCAGTCATAGAGTCGTTCCAGGTGCCACGACCCATCGACCCGATCGAGATAGATGAGCGCGAGCCAGCGGCCCCCCACGACCTTGAAGTAGTCCCGGGCGATCGGTCCTCGCCACCAGGCCTCCTCGACCCGCCAGCGGTTGCACACCTCGACGGCCTCGCGCCGTCCCTCCCAGCGGATCGCGACGAGCGACCCGTCGGCGTCGAGCTCCACCTCGATCGGTGGATGCGCGCGCAGGAGGCGCGTCATCGCGGCACTCCCCGGGTGGTCGAGATGGCCGGTCGCCATGCCCAGCGCCGTTCGGGGAGCGGCGCCTCCGGGTCCGTGATGTCCACGCGTCTGATCCGATCCTCCCCGAAGGTGAGGGCCAGCCGGGCGAGCTGCCATTCCAGCCGAGCACCACGGGCGGCCTGTGGCGTGAACAGCGGGAGCTGCTGACCGGCCGCCGGCGCCGTCCCGTCCAGCTCGAGCGCCAGCCGGGCGACCGCGGCCGGTGGCGGGAGCTGTTCGAGTCGAGCGAACAGGAGACGCTCGATCGCCTCCACGTCGGCGGTCGGTTCGGGAAAGCGCTGCTCGACATCGAATCCTGCCGGCGTCCCGACCGGGGCGAACGCGAGATCGAGGTCGAGATGGAGCCGTGCCCGTGAAGCCGCCAGCCCGCGCGCGACGAGCTGGCCGGTCAGGGCAGCGGCAAGTCGATGGAGGACGAACCGGAGTGGCTCCAGGTCCTCGACGGCCGGCTCGATGGGCAGGCCGAGGAGGAGACGCTCGGATGCGCGTCGCGGCCGGAATGGCTCGAGCTCTTCGCCACGTGCCCGAGCATGGATGCGGGCGCCCTCCTCGCCGAAGCGGGCGACCAGTGCCGAGCGAGGGAGCTCGGCGACCGCTCCGATCCGGCGTAGCCCGAAGCGACCGAGCCGAGCCCGGACGTCCGGGTCGGAGGTCAGCAGGCCCGACGGATGCGGGACGAGGAAGTCGGCCTCGCTCCCGCGGGGGACGAGGATGGGTCTCCCGGGTCGGGCGAGGACCGCGGCCACGGTCGCCGTGAAGCGGGTCCCGGCCACCCCGACCCGGATCTCGCCCGTGTCGTCACCGAGCGCGCGCCCGAGCGCTTCGACGAGCCGGCCGACGAGGACCGGCTCCGGCCCCCACAGCGCCTCGAGGCCATCGACCTGGACCTCGAACAGCCCGAAGGCTGCGTCGGTCGGGTCCGCGCTGCCGGCGATCCCGGGGCTGAATGCCGCCAGTGCCTCGAAGGCGGTCTCGATGGTCGCCCGGTCCCCCTCGGGGTCCGGGTCGATGAAGGTCGCCTCAGGGACGAGTCGATGCGCGCTCCCGAGCGGCATCGCCCGCCGAACGCCCAGCGCCCGGGCCTCCGGGTTCGCGTCCACGACCAGGCCCGGCTCCCACGGCCGACCGCCCAGGATGATCGGGCCGGGCGGGAAGGACAGAGAGCGCCTGGAGGCTCGCGACCTGGCGAGTTCGAGCGGGAGATGTGGCCGGTAGAGATGGAGGAGTCGCATCGCGGGTGGTCCGTTCCGGGTGGATCGCGGGGGCTTGATCGATGAGGAGGTCGTCACGGCGAAGGCAGGCGTCGCGCTCGCCACCCTCCGCATAGAGGATCCGGAGCGTCGCCCGACGGCCCGGCGGCCCATACCGGTTGCGCGCGACCAGTGCCTCCGTCCGCTGCCCGACGACATCGCGTCCGAGGCGGATCCACGAACGCCGGGCAAGCTCGAGGCGGAGTCCCGTCGACTCGGCGACGGCCGTGGCCAGACCTCCGTGGAGACCGGGCGGTTCGAGGACGACGAAGAGCGCCTCCGTGCGTCGGGCGAGCGCCGCCAGCCGGGCGAGTCGATCGGCGATGCGCGCCTGGCGATCCGTGGCGGCCAGCCGGCCCCCGGGCAGGTCGAGGACGAGCACATCGACCGACCGCCCGGCCAGCAGCCCGCCCCCGATGGCGAGGCCCTCGTCGAGCGTCTGGGGGGTGATCACGACGAGCCATTCGAGCCGGACGCCGCGTGCGACCGCCTCGACCGGGTCGAAGCTGGAGGAGAGGTCCAGCCAGGCGACGATGGAGCCTTGCGCCTGGGCGGCCGCTGCGATCCGCAGGACGAGCGTCGTCCGGCCACTCGACCCGTCGCCGCGGATGGCGACGCGCGCCGAACGTGGCAGACCGCCCGGACCAAGGACCGCATCCAGCACCGCGAACCCGGTGTGGATGACGCGGTCGTCGGAGGCGGGGGCCGGGACCACGGTCGGGGCCGGCGAGGCGGCCAGGGCCAGCGCACCGTCGGTGATCGCCGTGGCCCCCACGACCCGCGGAGCTGCCGCTCCCCAGCGAGCCTGGAGGCTCGCCATGGCTGCCGTCACGTCCGCGGAAAGGGTCGCCATCGGACGGTCAAGATAGAACATCTGTTCGACAACATCAAGACCGCGCCACCGATCTCGCCCTACGGCAGGGCGATCGCGATCATCCCCACCGCGACCCCGGCGAGACCGACCCACTGGATCGCCTTGAGGCGTTCACCGAGCAGCACCACGGCCACGAGGATCGTGACCGCCGGCCCGAACGACGAGGCGAGACCGACCAGCCATGTCGGCGCTCGTTCGAGGCCGATCGCGAACGAGATGAGCCCGAGGACATCGAGGACCCCGGCGAGCACGATCGCCATCATCACCCGGCCACGCTGGACCGGTCCGTCCTCGCCTGATGGCACCGTCACCCAGGATCCGCCGCGACCGCGTCGCCCGAGCACGACCGCGACGAGCACCACCGAGATGACCGCGGTGACGACGCGTGAAACGAGCAGGACCTGGAGCCAGCTGCCCGATTCGAGCGCGACATCGGTCGTGATCGCCATCATCGAGAAGAGCACGAGCGCGATGACCGCGAAGACCACACCCGGCCCGGCGAAGCGCGTGCCGCGCAGGCCACCTTCGAACGCCACCCCGGTCAGGATGACGCCGGCGGTCGCGACGATGGCACCGAATGCCTGGACGAGGTTGAGTGATTCGCCGCGCAGGACCACCGACAGCACGACGGTCAGCCCGCCGTATGCCGCGACCATCCCGCTGACGACCGAGATCGGCCCGACCTGGAGCCCCGTGAAGTAGGCGACGTACGCCCCGGCGCCGATGAGCCCGAGCAGGCCGGCGGCGCCGAGCGTCCGCGGATCGACCGGCAGTGGCGTCGCGCTGGCCAGGGTCATCACGACGAGCAGGACGGCACTGACGACCACGACGCCGGCCGTGACGACGAGGCTGCCGACGCGTCGGCTCGCGAGCGCGCTGGCGACATCCATCGTGCCCCACGACAGCGCCGCACCGAGACCCGTCAGGAGTCCGAATGGCATGGCCGGAGCGTAACGGGTGCTACACTCTGCCACCGGTCCGGCGCCTGCGGGCGACCGTCTGACCCTTGGGGATGTAGCTCAGCTGGAAGAGCACCGCGTTCGCATCGCGGGGGTCAGGGGTTCG
>DASYJV010000145.1:0-2369 GCA_035996105.1 Candidatus Limnocylindrales bacterium
CCACTCAATCTCCACCGATTTCCCAACGGTGCGGGAGCGCCCGGGTTCTGGCAGAAGGACCTCCCCGAGACTGCCCCGTCGTGGCTGACCCGGTGGCACGAGACCGGCGTCGACGGACGCGAGGATCGCGAAGCCAACGACCACCTGATCGCCGATCGCGCCGCAACGCTCGCTTGGCTCGGGAACCAGGCGGCCTTCGAGATCCACGCCTGGACAGGCCGCCTACCCGACCCGTGGCGTCCGACCTTCGCCTACATCGACATCGATCCCGGCGAGAAGACGACCTGGGAGGAGACCCTCGTCCTGGCCAGGTTGTACCGGACGGCGCTCGGCCACCTCGGGGTCCGCGGCTACCCGAAGACCACCGGCCAGCGCGGCATCCAGATCTGGATCCCGATCGTCCCGAAGTACACCTTCGAACAGACGAGCGGGTGGGTCGAGCGCGTCTCGAAGGCCGTCGGTTCGACCGTTCCGGAGCTCGTATCGTGGGAGTGGTCGAAGGGGGCCCGCCAGGGCAAGGCCCGGCTCGATTACACGCAGAACGCCTCGATCAAGACGCTCGTGGCGCCGTACGCGGTCCGGCCCGCGCCCGGCGCTCCGGTTTCCGCGCCGATCGCCTGGGACGAGCTCGACGATCCGGAGTTGCGCCCGAACCGCTGGACGATCCGGACCATCCTCGACCGTGTCGCCGAGCGTGGGGATCTCTTCGCGGCGGCCCAGACCGACGCCCAGGAACTCCCCGAGGTCTGAACGCGCGCCGCAACCGCATGGCAGCATGCGCCCATGCCCGACGACGCGATCCAGCTGCGCCAGCCCACCGCCGAGACGTTGCGGGCGTGGGTCGAGCCTGTCGCCGCAGCGTTCGGGGAGACGTTCACCGACGCCGAGTTCGAGCACGACCGCGATCTCTTCGAGCTCGATCGACTGATCGGTGCCGTCGATGGCGAGACGTGGGTCGGCGCGGGCGGCGCGTACTCGTTCCGCTTGACCATCCCGGGCGGCGAGATCCCGGCCGCCGGGATCACGATGATCGGCGTCGCACCGACGCACCGACGGCGCGGGATCCTCCGGTCGATGATGCGCTGGCTGCTCGAACAGGCGCACGAGCGCGGCGAACCTGTCTCGATCCTCTACGCGACGGAGGCCGCGATCTACCCGAATTTCGGGTTCGGGCTGGCGTCCCTCACGTCCTCCCTCGACATCGACCCTCGTCGTACCCGGTTCGCGCGGCAGGCCCAGCCGCTCGGGCGGATCCGTTTCGTCGAGCAGGAGGAGGCGCTGCGACTGATGCCGCCCGTCTACGACGCCATCCGTGACCGAACTCCGGGGGCGATCAGCCGCGATGCGACGAAGTGGCGGGTCGAGCTCGTCGCCGACACGAAATGGTGGAGCGCCAGCGGCGGTCCGAAGTTCATGGCGGTGCTCGAGGTCGATGGCGTCGTGCGCGGCTACGCGATCTACCGCGTCAAGAACGAGTGGGGCGATCGCGGGCCGAACAACACGCTGCTCGTCCTCGAGGTGACCGGCCTCGACCCGGCGGCCGAGCGCGCCCTCTGGGAGTGGCTCCTCTCGATCGACCTCGTTGGCCGCATCAAGGTTCGTCACGGGCCGGTCCCGCATCCCCTCACGCTCCAGGTGACCGAGCCGCGCCAGTTGGGGATGACGTTCGTGCGTGATGGCCTGTGGCTGCGGATCCTCGATGTGGCCGCGGCCCTGGAGGCCCGATCGTACGCGGCCGCCGGGTCCCTCACCCTGGAGCTCACCGACGAGTTCTGTCCGTGGAACGCCGCCCGCTGGCGGATCGAGGTCTCGCGCGGAGACGAGTCGGGCGCCCGGGGAGTGGCCACCGTGTCGGCGACCAACGCCGACGCCGACTTGACGCTCGACACGACCGACCTTGCCGCCACCTACCTCGGCGGCTTCACCTTCACCGACCTGGCCCGAGCCGGCCGGGTGGGGGAGCGCCGGCCCGGGGCAGTTGAGGCGGCCGACGCGATGTTCGCGACGGTTGTGAAGCCTTGGTGCTCTACCGGGTTCTGAGTCGGGCGCCAGGCTCAGGTGATTCGTCCAGCACGATGTTGCGAATGTCCGGCCTCACTTGGCTTAGCCTGGACCAATGCGCTTCGTCCTACTGACCTCGAAGCCGGACAGCCCATACGCGGACACGGCCACCTCCTACGAATACCCCGCTCGATACCGCCGATTCTTCGAGCCTCTGATCGCCGGCGAGCCGATGATGGCCATCATTTACGAGCCTCGATCTGGCGGCCGTGGACGCATGTCGTACGTCGGGTGGGCGGCGCTGCGCGGCGTTCCTGTGCGCAGTCCACGGCTGACCGAGAGTGGGCATCCGCTCTGGGAAGTGCATT
>DASYJV010000146.1:0-5246 GCA_035996105.1 Candidatus Limnocylindrales bacterium
GCTCCCGCGACCAGCCGGACGGAGCTCCGCGCAACCCCGAGCTCGTCGGCGATCAGGCGGAGGAGCGACTGGTTGGCTGCGCCCGCCACGGCCGGAGCCGCGACATGGGCTCGAAGGACGCCATCGACCACGCCGTCGACATGGTCCGACCCGGCCCGTGGGGTCAGCCGGACCGCGAAGCGAACGTCGGTGTCAGACAGGACTCAGGGCGGGCGCCGGAAGGCGCTCGGCATCCGTGGAGATGTTGGCAGCGACCGGGATCCGATCGCTCTGGAGGTAGCCCACGGCCCGAGTCTAGCAGCGATCGGCGCGACGGCCGCCGGGAGCCAGCGGCCCGCTCGCCGGCCTCGGCTGGACGTCAGTGGCGATGGCCGAACAGCGCCCTGCCAATCCTGACGATCGTCGCACCCTCCTCGATCGCGACCTCGAAGTCATCGCTCATCCCCATCGACAGCTCCGGTCCGAGATCGGGCCATCGTCGGCGACACCGCTCGGAGAGCGATCGCAGCTCGCTGAACGTCCGTCGCGCCTCGGCCGGATCGGAGGTCAGGCGCCCGACGGTCATCAGGCCCCGCACCGCCAGATGGGGCAGCGCAAGGAGGGCGGCCAATTCGGTCTCGGCCGCATCGGGCGCGAACCCGGCCTTGGTCGGGTCCCGGTCGACGTTCACCTGGACCAGGACCGGATAGGCGGCACCTCCCGGGCGCATCTCGGGCACGAGTCGATCGAGCCGCCGTGCCAGGTCGACCGAATCCACGGTCTGGATCACGTCGAAGACCTCGAGTGCCCGGCGTGCCTTGTTCGATTGCAACGGGCCGACGAGGTGCCATCGAGCGCCCGGGACCTCGGGCGCCTTGGCCAACCCTTCCTGGACCCGGTTCTCGCCGAGCAGCCCGATCCCGGCGGCCAGGGCATCGCGCAGGGCTGCGGCCGTGACGGTCTTGGAAACCGCCACCAGGGTGACCGCGGCGGGATCTCGGCCGACCCGCGAGGCCGCTGCGGCGATCCGGCCGAGGACTTCGGCGCGGGCGGCGCGGTACGCCTCGACGCGGGAGGTCGGCGATGGCTGCGAGCTCACGGACGGGCTGCCGGCAAGACGCCGGCGCGGATCACTTCCGGCGAAGGAAGCTCGGGATCTCCAGGTCTTCGGCGTCGTAGCTGGTCGACGGCCGCTTGGCCGCCGCCGCGCTCTCGCCGACCGAACGCTCGACCCGCGGGACGGCGACCACGGCTGCCGCCTGGTCCTCGTTCGGGGTCGAGTCCGGCGCATGGCGCGATCCGCCACCATCGGCGGCTTCGTCGCGCTGCCGGTGGAGCTCCTCGAGGAAGTCGCGCTCGCGCGAGGGCCGCCCGCTGGCCGCGATGTCCATCACCGCGGTCGCCTCGGCGCGGGAGACATGGCGCTTCTTGCCGCCATCGAAGCCCGTGGCGATCACCGTGATCATGACCTCGTCGCCGAGCCGCTCGTTGAAGCTCGTCCCGAAGATGATGTTGGCCTCGGGGTCGGCGGCGGCTCGGATCTCCTCGGCGGCCTCGGTCACCTCGAAGAGGCTGAGGCTCGACGAGCCGGTGATGTTGAAGAGGATCCCCTGGGCGCCGGCGATGTCGACCTCGAGGAGCGGGCTGGCGATCGCCTGACGCGCGGCTTCGACGGCCCGGTTCTCGCCCGAGGCGCGGCCGATCCCCATCAACGCCGAGCCCGCGTCGCGCATGATCGCGCGGACGTCGGCGAAGTCGAGATTGATGAGTCCCGGCATCGTGATGATGTCGCTGATCCCCTGGACACCCTGGCGCAGGACGTCATCGACCACCCGGAAGGCATCGAGGATGCTGGTGTTCTTCTGGACGACGTCCTTGAGCCGGTCGTTGGGGATCGTGATGAGCGTGTCGACCTGCGACTTGAGCTCCTCGGCCGCCTTTTCCGCGACGAGCTTGCGCTTGGCACCCTCGAACGCGAAGGGCTTGGTCACGACGCCGATCGTCAGCGCGCCGGTCTCCTTGGCGATCTGGGCGACGACCGGGGCCGCGCCCGAGCCGGTCCCGCCACCAAGTCCGGCGGTGATGAAGACCATGTCCGAATCGACGAGGGCCTGCCCGATCTTCTCCGAGTCCTCTTCCGCCGCGCGTTGGCCGATCCCGGCGTCGCCGCCGGCCCCGAGACCCCGGGTGATCTTGTCGCCGATGCGGATCTTGTGCGGTGCGTCCGCCTGCAGGAGCGCCTGGGCATCCGTGTTGCAGGCGATGAACTCGACGCCCATCATCTCCGCTCGGATCATCCGGTTGACGGCGTTGCTGCCCCCGCCGCCGACGCCGATGACCCGGATGAGGGCGAAGTTCTCGGAATCGGAACGCAACGGCATCGGGATCTCCTCAGCGCCCTCGACGGGAACATTCGCGATATGACGTGACCCCGGGTCCCGGCTCGCCTTCCCGGTGCGGCGTCGGTCCGTTTGGCTGGGCGGAGTATAGCGCCGGACCCGTGGCTGCGGGCGACGATCCGGCCATGACGAGCGATCCAGAGCCGCCTGGGCGGTGTCGCCACGCACCACCCCGCACCGGGTCGCCGGCTAGGGGAAGATGCTGCGCAGCGCGTCCCGGATCCGGCCAAGGCCACCCCCGACCGGTGCGGATTCATAGCGGGCCGGCTCCCCGGCGGCCAGGCTCGCGGCACCCCACTGGAGGAGACCCACCGCGGTGCTGTAGCTCGGGTTGAGGAGCGTGTCGACGAGCCCACCGATCCCCGCCGGGGCGGCGACCCGGACCGGCATCTGGAGGACCTCGCGGCCAAGCTCGGCAGCACCGGAGAGCTGCGAGGCGCCGCCGGTCAGGATGACCCCCGCCGGCAGCATCCCGACCCCGGCTGCCCGGATCTCGTTGCGCAGCAGCTCGAAGGTCTCACGCATGCGGGCCTCGATGATCTGCGAGACCTCGAGCCGGCTGACGGTCCGGCCGGCGTCCTCACCGAGGACCGAGACGCCGATCTGCTCGTCCTCGTCGATCTGGCGGAGGTCGCACGTGCCGTGCTTGATCTTGAGCTCCTCGGCGACCTGGATGCTGGTCTTGAGGCCGATCGCTACGTCGTTGGTGACGTTCGCCCCACCGACGGGCAGGACGCGAGTGTGGAACGGCGAGCCGTCCTGGAACAGGGCGAGGTCGATGGTCCCGGCGCCGATGTCGGCGACCGCGACACCGAGCTCCTTCTCCGTCTCGGTCAGGACCGCCTCGGCCGAGGCGAGCGAATCGACGACCAGCTCGTCGATCTTGACGCCCGCCGCCGCCACGCATTTGGTGAGGTTCTGGACCGCCGTCGCGGAGGCCGTGACGATGTGGGTCTCGACCTCGAGCCTGAGCGCGCTCATCCCGAGCGGATCCTTGACGCCCTCCTGGCCGTCTACCGTGAACCCTCGCCGCTCGACGTGGAGGACGTCGCGGTTGGACGGGATCGAGACCGCCCGGGCGACCTCGATGGCGCGATTGATGTCCTCGCGGGTGACCTCGCGATGGTGCGCCGTGACGGCCACCTGGCCACGCGAATTGAGGCTCTCGACATGCTGGCCGCCGACCCCGACGAAGGCCCGGTCGATCTTCCAGCCCGACAGGCGCTCGGCACGTTCGACCGCGTCAGCGATCGAGCGGACGGTCTGGTCGATGTTGATGACCACGCCCTTCTTCAACCCCGATGCGGGCACCGTGCCATGGCCCATGATCGTCAGCCGGCCGTCGCGGCTCACCTCCCCGATGAGGGCGCAGACCTTGCTCGTGCCGACGTCGATGCCGACGAGGACCGCTTCTCGTTCCACCGTGTTGGTCGTCTCCGTTAGCTTCGAGTCTTAGAGGAAGTGGCGGCGGATGAGGGCCACGTTGTCGAAGATGCGCAGGCCGAAGGTGATGAGGGCCACGAGGTAGAGATCGAGGCCCAGTCGATCGCCGATGAAGGTGAGCAGCACCGCCACGATCGCGTTGACCAGGAACCCGCTGATGAAGATCCGATTGTCGTAGACCCCATCGAGTTCGGCACGGACAGCGCCGAGGACCGAATCGAGCGCCGCGAGGATCGCCACCGCCGAGTAGCGGCTGAGCTCGAAGCCGACGTTGACGTTGAGGACGAGACCCGCAAGGACGCCCACCAGGAGGCCCAGCAGCGGTAGCAGCACGGGGTGGTCGTCCTCGCTCCGGTGGTTTCGGCAAGGCTACCCGACGGGAGGTCGCTCCGCCAACTCACGGTGCCTTGCTCGGCTTGGCGGAGGCGGCCGTCGCCCGCGGGAGATAGGTGCCGTCGATCGCCGAGGCGAGGATCACCCGATCGACCGTGGGTTCCCGGCCGGCCAGCAGGCTGCGCAGAAGCCGGACCTGGCCCGGGATCAGCTCCGTCGTGCGCAGGCTCGGCGTGTAGAACCCGAAGACGGCCGACCAGCCCCTTGGGCGGGTGGCGATGATGAAGCCGTCGCCGTCGGTGACCTGGACCGCGAGGGAGACCGCGGCGCTGCCCATGTCGGCCGGGCGGAGCGATGCCAGGCGGGTGGCGGCGTCCAGATCGACCGGGTCGAGACGCTGACCCACCGACAGCCCCGCCGACGGCGCCCGCTGGTCGTCGATGACCGGCAGCGCGGCGGTCTCGGGCGGCGCCGGTTCGCTGAGCAGCGCAAAGAGCGTGCCGTCGGTGTCCGCCAGGTAGCGCCGAGCACCGACCTGCCAGATCAGGATCGGCTTCCGCTCCTCGACGGTCACCGCGAGTGTCCCGGGGAGTCGGATGTCCACCCGCGCGTGCTGGACGGTCGGGAGCGTCTCGAGGGCGGCGACCAGCGGCCGCGTCGACAGCCCGAACAGGTTCCGACCGCGCACGCCCGCCAGCGTCGATTCGACCACCGACTGGTCCGTCAGATGGACGCCATCGAGCTGCAGCCTGGCGTAGTCGAATGCGGAGGACGACCCGACGCCGTAGATACCGGCGGCCGCGACGAGCATCGCCAGGGCGGCCCCGGCGCGGACCGCCGAGAGCCCAGCCGAGGCTCGCCGGATCCGGCGCGTCCGCCGGCTCGGCATCGGGCTGCGGCTCCGGCGGACGACTGGCCGAGCGCTCATCGGGGCAGGTCGGCGGGCGTCAGAGGCCGCCTGGCCCGGGCCTCGTGTCGCGCCACCGCGAGCTCGATGGTGCGGGAACAGACGGCGCCGAAGGTGTACCCGCCTTCGGCCGGCATCGTCGGAAAGAGGCTGATCGGCGTGAAGCCCGGGATGGTGTTGATCTC
>DASYJV010000147.1:0-4817 GCA_035996105.1 Candidatus Limnocylindrales bacterium
TGGGTCGACACGTCCTCGGCGATGGCGGACAGGAGCCGTCGCCAGGCACCCTGGCCCTGGACGCGATCGAGCGTCCGCGTCATCTCGGCGGCCCACGCGGGATCGTCCCGCACGATCCGATCGGGCTCCATCAGACGCCTCGCCACGCTGGCGCGCGGCTCACGGGCCGTCGTGATCCCGACCACGGCCAGGGTCAGCAGCCGCTCCGGCGCTCGGCAGGCGAACCCCAGCGCGGTCATGGCCCCCATCGAATGGCCGGTGAGATGGAACGTCCGCAGGCCGAGCGCGTCCGTGAAGGACTCGAGATCGTCGACCAGCCACTCGGCCCGAAAGCCGTCCGCCACGTCCCAGCGTGTCCCGCCGTGACCGCGGGCGTCGGGGAGGTAGAGCGTGAACGACTCGGCCAGCATCGGGATCAGCGTCGCGAACGAGCCTCGTGCGGAGGTCGAGGCGCCGTGGAGCACGACCAGGGGAGGCCCGGCGCCGACCACCTCATAGGCGATCTCCAGGCCATTCGCGCCGATGGTTGGCATCGCCCTCGATGCTACCGCTCCGGCTCGACCTACAATCGGTCCATGACCGAGACCTCGCGACCGACGACGCGCACCGAACGCGATTCGATGGGCGAGATGGAGGTCCCCGCCGACGCGATGTACGGTGCGTCGACCCAGCGGGCCGTCCTCAACTTCCCGATCTCCGGACGCCCGCTGCCCCGACGGTTCCTGCGTGCGCTCGCGCTCATCAAGCTCGCCGCGGCAGAGACGAACGGGCAGCTGGGTCTGCTCGATCCCGACGTCGCCCAGGCGATCGCCGCCGCCGCCGCATCGGTCGCGGATGGCGACCACGACGACCAGTTCCCGATCGACATCTATCAGACGGGTTCAGGCACATCGACCAACACGAACATGAACGAGGTCGTCGCCCGGCTGGCGAGCGCCCGCATCGATGGCCGCGCGGTCCACCCGAACGACGACGTCAACCGCTGCCAAAGCTCGAACGACACGATCCCGACGGCGCTCCAGCTGTCCGCAGCCATGGCGATCGAGGAGGAGCTGCTGCCGGCGCTCGAGCGGCTCCACACCGCGCTCGTGGCCAAGGAGCAGGAGTTCTGGCCGGTGGTCAAGACCGGGCGGACCCACCTCCAGGACGCCACCCCGATCCGGCTGGGCCAGGAGTTCCGCGGGTATGCCGGCCAGGTCGAGGAATCGCTCCGTCGTGCCCGTGCCGCGCAGGCCGAGCTGCTCGAGGTCCCGCTCGGCGGGACTGCGGTCGGGACCGGCATCAACGCGCATCCCGAGTACGCGTTTCGAACGTGCAGTCGCCTTTCCTCGTTGACGGGCCTGACGGTCCGTGAGACGGCGAACCATTTCCACGCGCAGTCGACGCTCGATGCGGCGATCGCCGCGCACGGCGGCATCCGGACCATCGCGCTCAGCCTCTGGAAGATCGCCTCCGACCTGCGGCTGATGGCCATGGGGCCGAGGGCAGGGATCGGCGAGATCGCCCTGCCTGAGACCCAGCCTGGGTCGAGCATCATGCCGGGCAAGGTGAACCCGGTGGTCCTCGAGAGCCTGACGATGGTGGTGGCGCGGGTGGTCGGCAACGACGCGACCATCGCCTTCGGGCAGACGGGCAGCCTGCTCGAGCTCAACGTCATGCTCCCGGTGACCGCGGACGCGCTCCTCGAATCGATCACCCTACTCGCCGCCGCAGTCGGGAACCTCAGCGCCCGAGCCATCGAGGGGCTGACGGCGACCGAGCGGGGCCCGCAGCTCGTCGAGCAGGGGCTGATGCTCGCGACCGCGCTGGCGCCGGTGATCGGATACGACGAGGCGGCCAAGCTCGCCAAGGACGCGCTCAGGTCGGGTCGGACGATCCGCGACCTCGCGCTCGAGCGAGGGATGGACCCGGCCCGCCTCGACGATCTGCTCGATCCCGCGTCGATGACCGAGCCCGGTCTCGGCGGCGGCGCCGGAGGCGGAGGCGGCTGAACCAGGTGGAAGCGTCCCGTCGGCATCGAACAGCCGACGCCGACCACCGACTACAATCCGCGCGATGACCGAGACCCGGGTGTGGGATCGTGCGGCCGCCCTGCCCGCCAGAGCGGGCGAACGAAGGCTGCCCGAGGTCGTCACCCTCCCCGCGCTCTTGCCAACGGTCGCCGAACTGTTCGACTTCATGCGCGACGCCGAGCTCCGGTTCGAGACGGTCCGTCTCAGGATCGAGGAGCGAGCGCAGACAGCCCGGGGCGAGGACGTCACGACGATGGAGACGGTTCTCCGCCATCCCGGCGAGGCCAAGGTCATCACGACCCGGCCCGGCCATCCGGCCAGGACGGGATACGAGGTCTGGATCTCCGATGGCGAGGTTGTCCGGACCTACGCGAGCGCGCATGGGCTGGGCACCCAGCGTCCGGTCCGCAACCGGCCGCGCGGCCTCGACGACTCCGACATCCCCGGTACGTCGAGGGTCTACGAACCGGTGACGGCGCTGCCGATGGAGACCCTGCCGGACACGTTCGTTCATCCCGCCGGCTACTGCCAGAACGTCCTCGCAACGGGCCGCTGCATCGTGACCGGCACCGAGATGGTCTTCGGCCGGGAGGCGATCCTGCTCGAATGCGACCATCCCCGCACGACCGAGCTGCCAGGCGATCGACCCGACTTCCATCTCTCGATCGCGGTCGATCGCGACACCGGTGTCATCCTTCGCCTGATCGAATCGATCGGCGGCGTCCTGACCCGTGAGGCCGTGGTGACCGAGCTCCTCCCCGACGCCCCGCTCCCGCCGACCGCCTTCCATTTCGTCTTCCCCACCGGGACGACGATGCTCTACTGAGCCGGAGGCTTTCGAAGCGCCCATGGGGGCGCGTATAGTCGGCCCGTTCCGACAAGGCCACCGGTCGGAGAGGAGGCCCAGACCACAGACCGCGCGCTGCCAGGCAGCGGTGCGCATCGCGGCCGGCCCTGCCGCCCGCCCAGCGTGATCTCGCACATCCCCGCGTCCGCGAGCGGCGCCCCACCCGGGCTGCAGCCGCCGCATCGGTCCCGGAGCTGAAGGGAGCTCCTGGTCGCTCGCTCGTCACCAGACGATCGAGGCTCGAGTGAGGGAGAACCCAGATGACCCAGACACGCGAAGACAAGATCAGACAGGATGTCGCCGACCTGCACGGGTTGGGCTACGCGCAGGAGCTGTTCCGCTCGATGGGCGGGTTCAGCAACTTCGCGATCAGCTTCAGCATCATCTCGATCCTGACCGGCGCCGTGATCCTCTACGACTACGGCCTGGCCTGGGCCGGCACCGCGGCCGTCATGATCGGCTGGCCGCTCGTGACCATCTTCGTCCTCGCGATCGCAGCGTCGATGGCCGAGCTTGCGTCCGCCTACCCGACCGCCGGCGGCCTCTACTACTGGGCCTCGAAGATGAAGAACAAGAAGTGGGGCTGGTGGACCGCCTGGTTGAACCTGATCGGCCAGTTCGCGATCGTGGCGGGCATCGATTACGCAGCCGCCGGCTTCCTCAATGCCACGATCCTCGATCGCCTGACCGGTGGCGTCTTCAACACGACGGTGCTCATCCCGGGCGTCCTCAACGGTCAACTCGTGACGATGGGGGTGATCCTGGCGATCCAGTTGGCGCTCAATATCGCGGGGATCAACCTCGTGGCGCTGCTCAACCAGGTGAGCGTGTGGTGGCACATCGCCATCGTGGCGATCGTGGTCGTGCTGATCTTCGTCACGGGCAAGCCCGACCAGTCCGGTCTCCACCTGTTCCAGATCGAGCCCCTCGACAAGGGCGGCAGCTGGAACAACAATCTCGGGTTCGTCAACCTCCAGTACGGTCCGGCCAGCTCCTACCCGGTCATCCTGGCCTTTTTCTTCTCGCTCCTGCTGGCGAACTGGACGTACACGGGCTACGACGCGTCCGCACACGTTGCCGAGGAGACCGTCGGGGCACGGACGGCAAGCGCCTGGGGCGTCTTCCTGTCCGTCGCGGTGAGCGCCGTGGTCGGCTACATCTTCCTGGTCGCCTTGACGACCCATCTGCCGAACCTGGCGACGCTCTTCCCGCCGGTCGTCGATGCGACGACCACACCGGCCGCGAGCCAGTACTACTTCGGCGGCGGCGTCGCGGTCATCTCGATCCTCGCCTACAACCTGGGCCAGATCGGCGATCTGCTCGCGGCTGGGATCGCCATCGCGATGTGGTTCTGCGGTCTTGCGTCCCTGGCCGCCGCGGGGCGGATGCTCTTCGCGTTCAGCCGCGATGACGGGATCCCGGGTTCCGGATGGCTCAAGCGGGTGAACCACCGCTATCGGACGCCGGCCAACTCGCTCATCGCCGTCGCGGTCGTGGCCTGGTTGTTCACCGTGGCGGCGTTCATCGTCGGCACGGGGACCGCGATCGTGATCATCACGGCCATCAGCACGATCTTCCTGTACGCGGCCTACGGCCTCGTCATCTACCTCGGAGCCACGACGAGTGAGTGGACGAACCACCGCGTTTGGAGTCTGGGGCGCTGGTCGAAGCCGGTCGCCTACGTCGCGGTCTTCTGGGTCATCGTCCTGATGGTGCTCTTCTCGTTCCCGACCTCCGGCAACATCTCGTGGCCGTTCATGGCCGGGATCGTCGTCCTCCTCCTCATCTACTACTTCGGCTGGGCGCGAGCGCGCTTCCAGGGTCCGAAGATCATGGGCGCCGACGCGGAGCTCACCGACATCGAACGCGAGTTCGAGCGCGCGGCTGAGGATCTCGGAGGGCCCGCTCCCGCCTGACCGCGTCCAGCCCGATAGCTCGAGGGCCGGCCAACGACCGGC
>DASYJV010000148.1:0-6581 GCA_035996105.1 Candidatus Limnocylindrales bacterium
GAACGGCTATCCGATGGCCTCGCCCGCGGCCTGCGCCACCAGACACTGCTCGGTGCGACGGGCACGGGCAAGACCGCGACGCTGGCCTGGACGATCGAGAAGATCAACCGCCCCACGCTTGTCCTCGCCCACAACAAGACCCTGGCCGCACAGCTCTATGCGGAGTTCCGCGAGTTCTTCCCGGACAACGCGGTCGAGTACTTCGTCAGCTACTTCGACTACTACCAGCCGGAGGCGTACCTGCCCCGGAGCGACACCTACATCGAGAAGGACTCGAGCCGCAACGACGAGATCGACCGGCTCCGCCACGCAGCCACCCATGCCCTGTTCGAGCGCCGCGACGTGATCATCGTGGCCTCGGTCTAGTGCATCTACGGTCTGGGCGCCCCGGTCGACTACGGTGCGACGGTCCTCAAGCTCCGGACTGCCGGCCAGTATCGCCGCGACGCGGTCCTCCGCCACCTGGTCGACCTGCAGTACCAGCGCAACGATCAGGCCATGAGCCGGGCCCGGTTCCGTGTCCGCGGCGACACCCTCGAGATCCAGCCTGCGTCGGAGGAGACGCTCATCCGGGTCGAGTTCTTCGGGGACGTGGTCGAGCGCATCACCGAGCTCGACCCGCTCACCGGCGAGCTGCTGGCCGAGCGCAAGGAGGTCAACATCTATCCCGCGACGCATTACGTCACGCCGCGGGACAAGCTGATGCAGGCCATCGTGGACATCGAGGCAGAGATGGAGGAGCGGGTCGGTGGGCTCGAGAGCGAGGGACGTGTCCTCGAAGGTGCCCGGCTCCGGCAGCGGACGACGTTCGATCTCGAGATGATGCGGGAGCTCGGCTACTGCACCGGCATCGAGAACTATTCGCGTCACCTGTCGCGCCGCGAGCCCGGCTCCAGGCCCTGGACGCTGCTCGACTACTTCCCGCCCGATTGGCTGCTGATCGTCGACGAATCGCACATGACCATCCCGCAGGTCGTCGGGATGTACAAGAACGACCGCACGCGCAAGGAGATCCTCGTCGACTTCGGGTTCCGCCTGCCGTCGGCGCTGGACAACCGGCCCCTCACCTTCGAGGAGTTCGAGGCAACGGTCCACCAGGCGGTCTACATGAGCGCAACGCCCGGGCCGTACGAGCTGGAGAAGAGCCAGCGAGTCGTCCAGCAGCTCATCCGCCCGACGGGGATCGTCGACCCGCACATCACGGTCCGTCCGACCGAGAACCAGATCGACGACCTGCTCGAGGAGATCCGCGGCCGCGTCGAACGTGGCGAACGGGCCCTGGTCACCACCCTGACCAAGAAGATGGCCGAGGACCTGACCGACTACCTCAAGGAGCTGGGGGTCAAGGTCCAGTACCTCCATAGCGAGGTCGACACGCTCGAGCGGGTCGCCATCCTGCGGGACCTGCGACTCGGCGTCTTCGATGTGCTCGTCGGGATCAACCTCCTCCGCGAGGGGATCGACCTGCCCGAGGTGACCCTCGTCGCCATCCTCGACGCCGACAAGGAAGGCTTCCTCCGCTCTGCCTGGTCGCTCATCCAGATGAGCGGCCGCGCGGCGCGGAACATCGGTGGCGAGGTGATCATGTACGCCGACCGGGTCACCGAATCGATGCGCGTGGCGATCGACGAGACCGACCGCCGGCGCTCGGTGCAGGAGGCCTACAACCTCGAGCGCGGGATCGAGCCGACGACCATCGTCAAGGGCATCCGGGACATCAACGAGCGGCTCCGCGCGGTGGCCGAGTCGACCGTCGTCTACGCGTCGGAGCGGACCGGCGAGTTCAGTGAGGCGGACCGTGCCAAGGTCGAGGCGCTGGTGGCACGGATGGAGGCCGAGATGAAGGCCGCCGCCAAGCAGCTCGAATTCGAGCGAGCCGCGGCACTTCGTGACGAGATCCAGCAGATCCGTCTGCGAGTCCTCCAGGAGGACGCGTCGATCTCCGTGGGACGAGCCGCGGAACGAGCGGCGGGCTCGTCCGGCGGACGCGGCCTGACCGGTGCCGCTGACCGAGCTCGCGGTCGACGCGGCGCCGCCGCGGCCGTCGCCTCGGGGCCTGCGATGGAGGTCACCAGCGTCACGGTCCTCGGGGCAGACGAGGAACCGGGCGACAACCTCGATGGCGTGCCCGGGGACGGCGCCATCGACGAGGGGACGGTCGCCGACTGGCTGCCGGGGATCCGGGACGAGCACGAGGACGATGCCGGCTGGCAGGCTCGCTGGCTCGACCGGCCGACCTGGGACCGGACCGTGACGCCGAATATCCGAAAGCGGACCGGGCAGCGACCGGCTCGACGGCGGTAGTCCGGCTCGGATCGAAGAGAACTGTTGCGCGCACGCCACGCTTCCGTGTGTCGTGTGATGCGGAGCCGGGCGGTTCGGTCTAGATTCGGTCGGTGCTCACCGGCATCGCCTCCGTCCTGATCGCGCAGTCGTACGACCTCGTCTCGCTCGTGGCGATCGCGATCGGCCGCGCCGCCTCGGTCGGGTTCCTCCGACTGGCCACGCTGGCCCTCGCGCAGGGGTTCGACCTCGCCACGTTCAGCGTGATGGTCGCCCGACACGGCACGGCCGCCGAGGCGAACCAGATGGTCAGCAGCCTGTTCCAGACCTACGGGATGCCGGCCGTCATCCTCGCCAAGCTGGCGCTCATCCTGCTCGTCGGTGCGCTGTCGGTGGCCGCCCTGTCGCGCGACCGACGCGGCGTCTGGTCGCTGATCGGCGGTCTGCCCCTGGCCCTGGCCATCGCCGCGGGGATCATCGGCGGCATCACGAACGCCGCCACGATCCTCGTCTGAGGGATCGGCACCCCGTCGCAACCTGAGGAGCGCCCAATGGGCGCGAGGCTCATGCTGAACGGATGTTCTATCCGTCCATCATGCCGTACAATCCGGGTGTGCCCCAGGATCAGCTTGTCGTGCGCGGCGCGCGCGAACACAACCTCAAGAACGTCGATGTCGCGTTCCCGCGCGACCGTCTCGTGGTCATCACGGGGCTGTCCGGGAGCGGGAAGTCCAGCCTCGCCTTCGACACGATCTATGCGGAGGGCCAGCGCCGCTACGTCGAGAGCCTGAGCGCCTACGCGCGCCAGTTCCTTGGCCAGATGGAAAAGCCCGACGTCGACCAGATCGACGGCCTGTCGCCGGCCATCTCGATCGACCAGAAAGGGGCGTCGCGCAACCCGCGCTCGACCGTTGGGACCGTCACCGAGATCTACGATCACCTGCGGCTGTTGTTCGCCCGGATCGGCATCCCGCACTGCCCGAATGGCCACGCCATCGAACGCCAGACCGTCCAGCAGATCGTGGACCAGGTCCTGGCGCTTCCCGAGGGGACGCGGTTGCTCGTCCTCGGCCCGCTCATCAAGGACCGCAAGACCGAGGGCGACCGGGTCTTCGACGGCGCCCGACGGCAGGGCTTCGTCAGGGTCCGGGTCGATGGCGAGATGGTCGACATCGCCGATGCGCCGAGCCTCGACAAGTACAAGCGCCATTCCATCGAGGTCGTCGTCGACCGCTACATCGTCCGCCACGCCGATGCGCCCGAGGGCGCCGAGCGCGCGGCCGATGGTCGACCGATCGACCCGGAGACCGGCACGCGGATCGCGGACCCCGACGCCAGCCGGCTTGCCGACTCGGTCGAGACCGCGCTGCGGCTCGGCGAGGGTGTCGTGCTCATCGCCCCGGCGCCGCGGGACGGCGAGGAGCCCTCGTTCGAGGAGCAGCGCTACAGCGAGAAGTACAGCTGCCCGTACGACGGGTTCACGATCGACGACCTCGAGCCACGCTCGTTCTCGTTCAACTCGCCGCATGGCGCCTGCCCCGGCTGCGCAGGCCTCGGCACCAAGCTGGAGATCGATCCGGACCTCGTGATCCCGGACCGGTCAAAGAGCCTCGCCCGTGGCGCGCTCGTGCCGTGGGCCAGGATGCCGACCGATGCCTCGTGGCGGCTGAAGATCCTCGAGGCCATCAGCTCCTCGCATGGCTGGGCGTTCAATGCGCCCGTCCGCGATCTCCCGGCGGAGGCCATCCAGTACCTGCTCTACGCCAAGAAGGACGAGCGGGTCATCGTCCGCTACCGCACCGACCGCGGCGAGAACACGTACAAGGCGACCTTCGAGGGCGTCGTCACGAACCTCGAACGGCGCTACCGCGAGACGGATTCGGATTACGTCAAGGCGGAGCTCGAGAAGTTCATGGTCACCCGGCCCTGCCCGGTCTGTCGCGGCAAGCGACTTCGACCCGAGATCCTGGCCGTCACGATCGGCACGCTCAATGTCTGGGACGTCTCGACGATGTCCATCACCGACGCGCTGCGCTGGGCGACCGGACTCGAGAAGACCCTCACCGAGCGCGAACGGACGATCGCGCATCAGCTCCTCAAGGAGATCGTGGCGCGGCTCGGGTTCCTGGTCGACGTCGGCCTCGACTACCTCACGCTGGACCGGACGAGCGTGACCCTCTCGGGCGGTGAGGCGCAGCGGATCCGGCTCGCGACCCAGATCGGGACGACCCTGATGGGCGTCCTGTACATCCTCGACGAGCCGTCGATCGGGCTCCATCAGCGCGACAACGCCAAGCTCATCGCGACGCTCACCCGGCTGCGCGACCTCGGCAACACGGTCCTCGTCGTCGAGCACGACGAGGAAACGATCCGGACGGCCGACTGGGTCGTCGACATCGGGCCCGGCGCCGGGGAGCACGGCGGCGAGATCATCGCGAACGGACCGCTCGAGCAGGTGCTCGCGGAACCGCGCTCGATCACCGGCGCCTTCCTGCGGGGCGATCGCGCGGTGCCGATCCCGTCGGTCCGTCGAGCCGGCAATGGCAAGGCGCTGCGCGTCCGCGGCGCGCGCGAGCACAACCTGCGCGACCTCGACCTGCGCGTCCCCCTCGGCACGTTCGTGGCCGTGACGGGCGTCTCGGGGAGCGGCAAGAGCACGCTCGTCACCGAGGTCCTCTACCGCGCCCTGGCCCGGGAATTGAACGGATCCCGCGAGCCGGTCGGCGAGCACGACGTCCTGGAGGGCGCGGAACACGTCGACAAGATCATCGAGATCGACCAGAGCCCGATCGGGCGGACCCCGCGTTCGAACCCCGCGACCTATGTCGGGCTGTTCACCCCGATCCGCGAGCTGTTCGCGGGCGTCCCCGAGTCGCGCCTGCGCGGCTACAAGCCCGGTCGCTTCAGCTTCAACGTCAAGGGCGGCCGCTGCGAGCACTGCAAGGGTGACGGCATCCTGAAGATCGAGATGCAGTTCCTCCCCGACGTCTACGTCCCGTGCGAGGTGTGCGGCGGCAAGCGCTACAACCGAGAGGCGCTGGAGATCCACTTCAAGGGCAAATCGATCGCCGACGTGCTGGAGATGACGATCGCCGAGGCGCTCGACTTCTTCTCGGCCGTTCCCAACGTTCGGACCAAGCTGCAGACGCTCCACGACGTCGGGCTCGGGTACGTCCATCTCGGCCAGCCCGCCACCACGCTCTCGGGGGGAGAGGCGCAACGGGTCAAGCTCTCCACCGAGCTCTCCCGACGCGCGACCGGGCGGACGCTGTACGTCCTCGACGAGCCGACGACCGGGCTTCACTTCGCCGATGTCGAGAAGCTCCTCGAAGTCCTCCATCGCCTGGTCGAGGGCGGCAACACGGTGCTCGTCATCGAGCACAACCTCGACGTCATCAAGACCGCCGACTGGATCGTGGACCTGGGTCCCGAGGGTGGCGATCGGGGAGGGCGGATCATCGCCGAGGGGACGCCCGAAGCTGTCGCCGCGACCCCCGGCTCGGCGACCGGCGAGTACCTCGCCCGCGTCCTCCGCGGGGAGCCGTTGGTGCCGCTCTCCGACGTGACGTTCGCGGAGGAGGCCGGCCGTGCCGAACGCGGGAACGGCCACCGGCCAAAACGGTCGACCCGGATCGCGCCATCGCCAAAGCGTGCCGCGGCTGCCACGAAAGCCCGCTAGGCCAACCCTCGTTCGGGCCGCCTCGAGCGGCTAGCATGTGCGCATGCCGGACATCGATTTCGCCTTCCTCGCGGATGCCGCCGAGACGATCCCGGGCCAGAAGTTCCACGTCCTGGGCGGTGGCGTTGCGCGGATCGGTGGCCGCCGGTTCCCGCTGCGGCATCCGCATCTGGCGCTCGTCATCGGTCTCCAGGTGACCGCGCCCGAGACCGACCGCGAGCACGAGATCCGCTTCGTCCTGCTCGACCCGGACGGGGGCGAAGTCGCCGGCGCCACCGGAAGCCTGGTGGCCCGCAGCCAGCGCGATGGCCGTGACGCTGTCCTGACGTTCTCGATCGACCTCTGGAACCTGACCTTCCCGGCACCGGGCGACTACTCGTTCCGGATCCTCGTCAATGGCTCCGAGCGCAAGCGGCTCCCGCTCCTGTTGCTGGCCCCGCCCGACCCGGCCGATGACAGCGTCGAGGCGCTGGGGACGAAGCCGGGCGACGACTAGCGGATGGCGGAGCGAGGATGACCAGTGCCCGGACGGATGGTTCGTCTCGGCGACCGGCCAGGCACGAGCGACCGGCGATCGATGAGGCCGGGCTCGTCGCGGCACGCCACGCCGATCGACTTC